>NZ_JACLZC010000011.1 GCF_016901735.1 Pseudoflavonifractor phocaeensis
GCCACGCGATATGCTAAAAATACAGCATCTTTTCTCGCCGCAGTGCAAATTCGTTGCATTGCTATTTGGTGCGCCGTTTTAGCCTGAACTTGTGTACACACTATTTAATTCCTCCATACAAGGCATTAAGCCCCATAGGTTCACATTGTGAACCTATGGGGCTTAACCTGTGTGGTGCGGACCTTTTTTCTGTGGCAATCTAAAAATTACACAGCGCGGGTGACCTTACCCGAACGGAGGCATCTGGTGCACACATAGACGTGCTTGGGCGTACCGTTGACAATCGCCTTGACGCGCTTCACGTTGGGCTTCCAGGGCCGATTGGAGCGGCGGTGAGAGTGGGACACCTGGATGCCGAACACAACGCCCTTGTCGCAGAATTCACATTTGGCCATTCGCTTGAACCTCCTCGCTCGTCAGTATCACGCTTATAAAAGCATCGTATGATATGATAGCAGAAGAAAGGAGAAAATGCAAGCCCTTTTTTTCAAAAAATAACCGTGCAAAACAGGGGCGATTTGTTGGAAAAATACCCTTGACAGGAGGGAAGCGGCGTGTTAGACTAAACACACCTATGCAAGAGGGCTTTTTTTCATGCGCGTTTTTACGGTGTAACGATGTGTGAAACCCTCCGCTCCGCCCCCGGAGACATAGGGAGGCAGATGTGCCGGGTCCGCACCGTGATGGGAAGGGGCGTATTGCGTCTCTCCCGCGCTGGATTCGGCCATGGACCGCATCCGGCTTTTTTTATGTCCGGATGACGGCCAAAATTGAAGGAGGTGCCGAACACATGGCAAAGGCTGGTTCCCGGGTGAAGATCACCCTCCGCTGCTCCGAGTGCAAGCAGAGGAACTACAACACCAACAAGAACAAGAAGAATACTCCCGACCGTCTGGAGCTGAAAAAGTACTGCCCCTTCTGCAGGAAGCACACGGTTCACAATGAGACCAAGTAATGAACGTGCAGAGCTGGCAAGAAAGAAGGGTGTAAGGAATGTCTGAAAACGAGAAGCTCGAGCAGACCGCCGCTGGTAAGAGCAAGGCGGAGAAGGCCGCCAAGAAGGACGGCAAGTCCAAGCCCGGTGTCTTCGCGCGCATGGGCAAGTGGTTCCGGGAGATGAAGTCGGAACTCAAAAAGGTCCAGTGGCCCACCTGGAAGCAGACGTTTAACAACACCATGATTGTCATTGTCTGCTGCGTCGTGGTGGGTATCTGCATCGGCGTGTTTGACACGCTGGCAGAGCGGATCATCACTGCTCTCGTCCATTTCTTCCAGAGCATTTAAGGAAGGGTCGATATGGCAGAGAGTGCGAAATGGTATGTCGCGCATACCTACTCCGGCTATGAAAACACCGTAGCGGCCTCCATTGAGAAAGCGGTGGAGAACCGCGGCATGCGCGATCTCATCCATGAGGTCAATATCCCCATGGAGACTGTGACTGAGATCACCGATAACGGCCCCAAGACCGTGGAGCGCAAGACCTTCCCCGGCTATGTGCTGGTGAAGATGATCATGACCGACGAGACCTGGCACCTGGTGCGCAACGTCCGCGGCGTGACGGGCTTCGTGGGCTCGGGCAATAAGGCCATCCCGTTGACCGACGATGAAGTCGCGTCCATGGGTGTGGAGAAGAAGGAAGTCGTGGTCAACTACGGGGTGGGCGACACCGTGCGCATCACCGACGGGGCCATGGAGTCCTTCATGGGCACGGTGGAGGAGATCGATCTGGATCACAAGAAAGTGCGTATGACGGTCTCCATGTGCGGCCGCGATACGCCGGTGGAGCTGGATCTGGACGCGGTCGAGCCCGTCGAGCAGTAAATGAAGAGGCCGCGCCCATTGGCCGGCCGAACCGTTCCCTCCACGGGACGGCAGCGGGACGCCGCCAGAAGAGGCGTCCCAGTGGGAGGGACCTGACGGTCCCGTCTCAACCACATTTTTCGTAGGAGGTGCTGTTTCAAATGGCACAGAAAGTTACAGGTTACGTCAAGCTTCAGATCCCCGCCGGCAAGGCGACTCCCGCCCCCCCTGTTGGTCCCGCTCTGGGCCAGCACGGCGTGAACATCGCCGCCTTTACCAAGGAGTTCAACGAGCGGACCAAGAACGAAGTGGGCATGATCATCCCCGTCATCATCACTGTCTACGCCGACCGCTCCTTTACCTTTGTGACCAAGACCCCTCCCGCCGCCGTGCTCATCAAGAAGGCGTGCAACATCGAGTCCGGCTCCGGTGTGCCCAACAAGACCAAGGTGGCCACCATCAGCAAGGAAGACGTGCGCAAGATCGCCGAGACCAAGATGCCCGACCTGAACGCGGCCAGCGTTGAGGCGGCCATGAGCATGATCGCCGGTACCGCCCGCTCCATGGGCGTCGTGGTGGGCGACTAAGGGCGAAGGAGGTAGAAGGAATGTTTAGAGGTAAGAAGTATACCGAGAGCGCCAAGCAGATCGACAAGGGCACTCTCTATGATGCCGCCGAGGCCATGGGCCTGGTGGTAAAGACCGCCACTGCCAAGTTTGACGAGACCGTCGAGCTGCACGTGAAGCTGGGCGTGGACTCCCGTCACGCTGACCAGCAGGTCCGCGGCGCCATCGTTCTGCCCCACGGCACCGGCAAGACCCAGCGGGTGCTGGTGTTCGCCAAGGGCGACAAGGCCGAGGCTGCCCGTGAGGCCGGCGCCGATTTCGTCGGCGAGATGGATCTGGTGCAGAAGATCCAGCAGGAGAACTGGTTCGACTACGACGTGGTGGTCGCCTCTCCCGACATGATGGGCGTTGTGGGCCGTCTGGGTAAGCTGCTGGGCCCCAAGGGCCTGATGCCCTCCCCCAAGGCCGGCACCGTCACCCCCGACGTGGCCAAGGCCGTCAAGGAGATCAAGGCCGGTAAGGTGGAGTACCGTCTGGACAAGACCAACATCATCCACTGCCCCATCGGCAAGGTGTCCTTCGGCGCGGAGAAGCTCACCGAGAACTTCACCGCTCTGATGACCGCCATCATCAAGGCCAAGCCCGCCGCCGCCAAGGGCCAGTACATTCGCTCCTGCGTGTGTGCTGCCACCATGGGCCCCGGCGTGAAGATCAACGCCGCCAAGCTGGTGTAATCTTCCCCCAAAAAGCTGTCATTCCCGGGCAGGTTTTGCTTGACAAAGCCTGTCCGGGGTGATATACTGTAATGCGTGTTCAAAGACAGCAGGTGGCCGAAAGGCGGAAATCCTGCCGAGAATGCAGGAACAGAAGTGTTTTATGTGCTGTTTTTGCGTCTTTGGATGCGAAAACAGCATTTTCATTTCATGGAGGTGAATCCCACAATGCCTAACGCGAAAGTTCTGAGTGAGAAGCAGGCCATCGTGGCCGAGCTGACCGAGAAGCTCAAGGGCGCCGCCAGCGGCGTTCTGGTGGACTACAAGGGCATCACTGTGGCCGAGGATACCGCGCTGCGCGCCGAGTGCCGCAAGAACGAGCTGGACTACGCTGTCGTGAAGAACACCCTGGTGCGCTTCGCTATCAACAACGTGGGTCTGGAAGAGATGGACTCCGTGCTCAACGGCACCACTTCTCTGGCCCTGAGCCATGGCGATCCCATCGCGCCCATGCGCGTCATCAACAAGTTCGCCAAGCAGTTCAACGGCGCCAAGTTCACCATCAAGGCCGGTTTTATGGACGGCAAGGTCCTCTCTCTGGAGGAGATCAACGCCCTGGCTGAGCTGCCCTCCAAGGAGGTCCTGCAGGCGCAGGTCCTGGGCACCATGCTGGCCCCTATCACCAGCCTGGCCATCGTCATCAAGGCCATCTGCGAGCAGAAGGGCGGCTCCGTCGAGAGCGCCGAAGAGGCTCCCGCCGCCGAATAAATTCGGCGTTTCATCCGTCCCGAAGGGACAACCAATTTTGAACCATTCATATATTTAGGAGGTATCTTATCATGGCTAGCGAGAAGATCACTGCTTTGATCGAAGAAGTTAAGGGCCTGACTGTTCTGGAGCTGTCCGAGCTGGTGCACGCTCTGGAGGACGAGTTCGGCGTGTCCGCCGCCGCTATGGCCGCTCCCGCCGCCGGCGGCGCTGCCGCTCCCGCCGTGGAGGAAAAGACCGAGTTCGACGTGGTTCTGACCGGTTTCGACGCTTCTTCCAAGATCAAGGTCATCAAGGCCGTCCGCGAGATCACCGGCCAGGGCCTGGGCGAGGCCAAGGCTACCGTCGAGGGCGCTCCCAGCACCCTGAAGGAGGCCGTGTCCAAGGACGAGGCCGAGGAGCTGAAGAAGAAGCTGGAAGAGGCCGGCGGCAAGGTGGAGCTGAAGTAAGCTTCCCCCTGCATTCTGCAAGCGTTCAGAGGGCCCGTGGTATGTCTGACATACCGCGGGCTCTTTTTTGTTTTCATAAAGGTAAAAAGGAACGTGCCGCAGGAGGCGATATCCTGCGGCACGCGCTGCTGTTTGCTGAAAAGGGGGGTTACTTCTCCGCCACGGGGGAGAAACGGAAGCGGGTGGTCTGCCGGTAGGTCTTGCCGGCGGGAAGGACCACCGAGGGGAAGTCGGGCTGATGGATGGCGTCGGGCCAGCATTGGGTCTCCAGGCAGAAGGCGCAGCGGGGCTCGTAGACCGCGCCGTCCTTGCCCACCTCGCCGGCCAGGTAGTTGGCGGTATAGAGCTGAAGGCCGGGCTGAGTGGTGTAGCACTCCAGACGCAAGTCGGCGCATTCCGCCGCCGCTGCCAGGCGGAAGGGCCCGGCGGGCTGGCTGTGGAGGACGAAATTGTGGTCGTACCCGTTGGCCATCCGGATCTGGGGGTGGTCGCTGGTAAGACCCGGGGCAAAGGGGGCTGGTTTGCGCAGATCGAAGGGAGTGCCGGACACGTCCAGCAGCCGGCCGGTGGGGACGCTGGTCTCATCGCTTTCGGTGATGGCGTCGGAGAAGATCTGGATGGTCTGTCCGTCCAGGGTGCCGGAGGCGTGGCCGTTGAGGTTGAAATAGGAGTGGTTGGTCAGGTTGACCAGGGTATTGGCGTCGCTGCGGGCCTGATAGGTGAGGGTCAGGGAGTCGTCCTCCCCCAGGGTATAGGTCACCTGGAGATGGAGGGTACCCGGGAAGCCCTCCTCACCGTCGGGGCTGATGCAGGTGAGGATGAGGTCACCCTCGGCGTTGGCGTAAGCGGTCCAGACCTTTTCGTGAAAGCCGTGGATGCCGCCGTGGTTGCAGTTGGGGCCGTTGTTGACCGCCAGGGTATAGGTTTTGCCGTCCAGCTGGAAGGAGGCGCCGCCGATGCGGTTGGCCACCCGTCCCACCAGAGCGCCGATGTACTTGTCCTGGGCCTCATAGTCGGCCATGGCGTCAAAGCCCAGCACCACATCCCGAACGCCGTTGCGGGTGGGGACCCGCAGAGCGCGGATCACGCCGCCGTAGGTCAGGATCTCGGCGGACATACCGTGATCGTTGGTAAGGGTCCAGCAGTCCACGGGACGCCCGGCGGCGGTGACGCCAAAGGGACGCTTGCGGATCTGGATCACGGACGCACCGCCTGTTCCAGGAAGCGCAGGAAGGCGGCCCGGCCTTCGGGGGTGCGCTTATAGACGCCGGCGTGCTCCAGCACCTGGGCAAAGACGATGCCCACTTCCTTCTGGAGGATGTCCAGGGCGTTGTCGGCGGTGAAGGTGTAGCGGGTCTTGAGCTCGTTGGCCCAGGGGGCGTGCTTGGCCAGAGCCTCGTCGGCCTCCAGGTCGGCGCCCTCCACCAGAGCCTTGGCCAGGTCGGCCAGCTCACCCTTCAGGCGGGCGGGCAGGACGGCCAGACCCATGACCTCGATGAGGCCGATGTTTTCCTTCTTGATGTGGTGGAGCTCGGCATGGGGATGGAACACGCCCAGAGGATGCTCCTCGGTGGTAATGTTGTTGCGCAGCACCAGGTCCAGCTCGTAGTCGTCGCCGCGGCGGCGGGCGATGGGGGTGATGGTGTTGTGGGGAGTGCCGTCGGTCTCGGCGAAGATGAAGGCGCTCTCGTCGGAGTAGCCCCGCCAGGAGACCAGGATGCGGTCGGCCAGCTCGATGAGGCGGGCGGGGTCGGCGCAGGTGAGGCGGACAACGGACATGGGCCACTTGACGATGCCGGCCTTCACGTCGTCAAAGCCGGGGAAGGAGACGGGGGTCTCCACCGGGGCCTTGGCCATGGCGAAGGTGTAGTGGCCGCCCTGGAAGTGGTCGTGGGCCAGGATGGAGCCGCCCACGATGGGCAGGTCGGCGTTGGAGCCCACGAAGTAGTGGGGGAACTGGCCCACGAAGTCCAGGAGCTTGGCGAAGCAGGCCCGGTCGATCTTCATGGGCACATGCTGGCTGTTGAAGCAGATGCAGTGCTCATTATAATAGACGTAGGGGGAGTACTGGAGGAACCAGGGGGCATTGGCGATGGTAATGGGGATGATGCGGTGATTCTGACGGGCGGGGTGGTTGACCCGGCCGGAGTAGCCCTCGTTTTCGCGGCACAGCTGGCAGAGGGGATAATTAGAGGTAGGCAGATCCCGGGCGGCGGCGATGGCGCGGGGGTCCTTCTCCGGCTTGGAGAGGTTGATGGTGATGTCCAGCTCACCATATTCGGTGTTGGACTTCCACTGCACGTCCTTGGCGATGCGGTCCCGGCGGATGTAATTGGTGTCCTGGCTGAAGGTGTAAAACCAATCGGTGGCCGCCTTGGGGTCCTGGGCGTAGAGGGAGCGGAAGTGCTCCACCACCTGGGTGGGACGGGGAGTGAGGGCGCCCATGAGGCGGGTGTCAAAGAGATCACGGTAGGTGATGCTGTCCTCGGGGAGGACGCCGCGGGCGTGGGCGTCGTCCATCAGGAAGGTGAGGACGGCGGGGAGGTCGATCTCCTGGGGGGCTTCCTCGGTGGGGGCGTAGTACTCCACCCGCAGGATGTCCATCAGGGTGTTTACCGCCCAGGTGTAGTCGGCCTCCTGAATGAGACCCTTGCGCAGGCCGTAGGTAGCCAGGGCCTGAATAGCATTATCAACAGTCATGTCCAAAAACTCCTCTCACAAATTTAAGACTTAACCGGCCACCACGCAGCCGCCCACGCTGCGGATGGAGAGCACATGGCAGCGGCCCTGACCCAGGACGCGCTCCGTCTCGGCCTTGAAGCCGTCCAGCAGATCCAGGGGCACGAAGGCCTGGATGGTGCCGGCGAAGCCGCCGCCGTGGACCCGGCAGCCGCCGCGGCCCTTGAGGGCGGCCTGCGCCACGGCCAGGGCCACTGAGACGGCCTGCTCTTTGGTAGCGCCGGCGGGGCAGACGTTCTGGAGCATGGTCCAGGAGGAGATGCCGGAGGCCTTGGCCAAGTTCAGGAAGGCGTCAAAGTCGCCGGCGGCCAGGGCGTCGGCCTCCTCCACGGCGCAGCGGTCGTCGCTGTAATAGTGGATGGCCCGGAGGATGGCCCGGTCGCCGGTGGCCACACGGGCGGAGGGCAGCATTTTCCAGAACGTCTCCTCGGGGACGTTGCGCAGCACGTCGCCGCCGCAGAAGGAGGCCACCGCCTTCATCTCGGCGGGGATGGCGGCATACTCGTCGGTGAGGTCGGCGTGGTCGGCGCCGGAGTCAATGATGCACAGGGCGTAGCCCTTGGACTCCAGGTCCACGGGGATCTGACGGACCACGGGCTTGGCGGGATCGGCGAAGTCGATGGCCACCGCGCCGCCCACGGAGGAGGCCATCTGGTCCATCAGGCCGCAGGGCTTGCCGAAAAAGACGTTTTCGGCATACTGTCCGATCTGGGCGATGGCCACGGCATCCAGGGCGTCGCCGCAGGAGAAATGGTTGAGGATCACGCCGATGAGGGTCTCATAGGCGGCGGAGGAGGAGAGGCCGGAGCCGGGGAGCACGTCGGAGACGATGTAGGCGTCAAAGCCAACGGGGGGATAGCCCAGCTGGCCGATGCGGGCGGCGATGCCCCGGACCAGCGCGCCGGTGGAGTTGATTTCCTCGGCCACAGGCTCCAGACGGTCCAGATCCACCTCCAGGACGGGCCAGCCCTCGGAGCAGATGCGGATCATGCGGGAGCCGTTGGGGGCGGCGCAGGAGAGCAGGTCCAGATTCACCGAAGCGGCCAGGACGTGGCCGTGCTGGTGGTCGGTATGGTTGCCGCCCAGTTCGGTACGGCCGGGCGCGGAGAAGAGAGCGGCCGGCGCGTCGTCCGCGGGATGGAAGGTGTCCTTGAATCCATCCAGCACGTGACGGACCCGGTCACGGTCAGGGGCAGCGCCGGCAGGGGTGCAGGCCAGCGTGGACAGCTTTTCGTCCAGGGCGCCGTCTTCCAGAAGCTTGAAGAGTTGAAGGAAAGGAAACATAATAAACCTCCTGGACCGCTGCAGCAGAGCGGCGCCGTGCTCACGGCGCACGGCGGGCCGAATTTGGAACAGGCGTGGAATGCTTTCTACCATCATGATAGCCCCCCCGGCCACCGGATTCAACTAAAATTTACTAAAAATCGAAAAACCAGCATCCTTCCCAAAAACGGAAAGCGATTTTGCACGAATCTGCCTAAATCTTATTTATAAGGTGTGATTGTGAAAAGAATACAAAAAAGCATCCATTAAAATACACATATTATACAAAGAGCAAAGGATTTTGCTAGAAGAGAGAAGATTTTTCTATCGTTTTTTCCAGAGGCACCCGTTAAAATAAAGCCATGCGGGAACAATGCGGCGCGGTCATACCGGGCAAAGCATTCCCAAAAGCCACGCAAAACAAAAAATTAGGAGGAACTATGATGAAGAAGAAACTGCTTGCGCTCCTTCTCGCCCTTGGTATGGTCGCCTCTCTGGCCGCCTGCTCCAATGGTGAGACCACCACTTCCACCGCCCCCTCTACCGCTCCCAGCACTGAGAGCACCGCTCCCGAGGGCGGCGACACCGAGGCCGGCGACCTGTCCTCCCTGGACATCGGCGTGTTCTACTATCAGTACTCCGATGCGTACATCACCAGCGTCCGCACCCAGATGGACAGCCTGCTGGACAGCCTGGGCGTGAAGTACACCGACTATGACGGCCAGAACAACCAGTCCGTCCAGACCGACTCCATCAACACCGCTATCGTCAACGGCTGCAACTTCCTGATCGTCAACATCGTGGAGACCTCTTCTCCCGAGGCTGCCCAGGCCGCCGTTGATGCCGCCAAGAACGCCGGCATCCCCATCCTGTTCTTCAACCGCGAGGTCTCCGACGACGTGGTCAACAGCTATGAGAAGTGCGCCTTCGTCGGCACCGACGCCGCCGAGGCCGGCCACCTGCAGGGCCAGATGATCGCTGAGTACCTCATCGAGAACTTCGACGCGGTCGATCTGAACGGCGACGGCGAGATCTCCTACGTCATGTTCAAGGGCCAGGAGGGCAACGCCGAGGCCGAGATGCGTACCCAGTACTCCGTCGAGGATGCCAACACCCTGCTGGCCGAGGCCGGCAAGGGCCAGCTGGTGTTCTACAACCCCTCCAACACCTCCGGTTACCTGGTTGACCAGACCGGCGCTTGGTCTGCTCAGGCCGCTACCGACTACATGAACACCATCCTGGGCGAGTACTCCGAGGCCAACGGCAACATGGTCGAGATGGTCATCGCCAACAACGACGGCATGGCCGAGGGCGCTATCTCCGCTCTGCAGACCGCCGGCTACAACACCGAGGGCGGCAAGGTCATCCCCGTGTTCGGCGTGGACGCCATGGACTCCGCTAAGGAGAAGATCAACGCTGGTATCATGACCGGCACCATCGCTCAGGACGCCGCCGGTATGGCCAACTCCCTGGTGACCCTGATGCAGAACTTCGCCAATGACGGCGACCTGATGAGCAACACCGGCGACATGATCGTGGACGAAGGCGTCGCCAAGGTCCGCGTGCCTTACGCCATCTACACCGGCGAATAATCCATTCGCTTCGGCTGCGGAAAAATCAATACTTAAAAGACCGGGTAAGCGGGGCTGTCAGCATCCTGGCAGCCCCGCTCCCAAATGTAAAGCCCCGGCGTCAGCCCGCTGCTCCCAGGCGGGGGCGGCCTGACGCAGCGGCTTTGCGCGGCAACAAAAGAGAGGAGGAAGCATATGGATCAGCCGGTACTGTTGGAAATGAAGAACATTACCAAAGAATTTCCTGGTGTCAAGGCTCTGGACGGCGTTTCTCTGAAGGTTCGCCCAGGTACGGTCCACGCCCTGATGGGTGAGAACGGCGCGGGTAAATCGACTCTGATGAAGTGTCTGTTCGGCATCTATCAGAAGGACGGCGGTCAGATTTTCCTGGAGGGCAAGGAGATCAACTTCAAGAGCTCCAAGGAGGCGCTGGAGAACGGCGTGGCCATGGTGCATCAGGAGCTGAACCAGGCCTTGACCCGGACCGTCAAGGACAACCTCTGGCTGGGACGCTACCCCAAAGTGGGCGGCATCATGGTCAGTGAGAGCATCATGGCCCGTGAGACCAAGAAGCTCTTCGAGCAGCTTAACGTGGAGGTAAACCCCAGCGCCGTTATGTCCACTCTGCCCGTCTCCAAGCGGCAGATGGTGGAGATCGCCAAGGCGGTTTCCTACAATTCCAAGATCATCGTGTTCGACGAGCCCACCTCGTCTCTGACCGAGGCCGAGGTGGAACACCTCTTCCGCATCATCGATATGCTCAAGAGCAAGGGCTGCGGCATCATTTACATCTCCCATAAGATGGATGAGATCCTGCGCATCAGCGACGATCTCACCGTCATGCGCGATGGTACCTGGGTGGCCACTCGGCCGGCCAAGGAAATGACCATGAACGAGATCATCAAGCTGATGGTCGGCCGTGAGCTGACAAACCGCTTCCCGCCCAAGACCAACAAGCCTGGTGAGGTCATTCTGGACGTGCAGCACATCACCGGTAAGTACACCCGCCTGAAGGACGGCACCTTCCAGCTCCGCAAGGGCGAGATTCTGGGCTTTGCCGGTCTGGACGGCTCCGGTCGTACCGAGGTGCTGGAGAACTTGTTCGGCGTCATGACCCGTGAGGGCGGCACCATTACGCTCCATGGCCGTGAAATCAAGAACCGCAATCCTCGGGAGTCCATCAAGAATGGATTTGCCCTGCTGACCGAGGAACGCCGCGCCACCGGTATCTTCGGCATCCGGAGCATCCGTGAGAACACCGTTATCTCCAACCTGAAGGACTATCTGATGGGCGGCATCTGCCTGAGTGAAAAGAAGATGAAGGCCGACACCGACTGGGCGATTCAGGCCATGCACATCAAGACTCCCACTCAGGAGACCGCCATCCGTTCCCTCTCCGGCGGCAACCAGCAAAAGGTCATCATCGGCCGCTGGCTTCTGACCAAGCCGGAGATCCTCCTGCTGGACGAGCCTACCCGCGGCATCGACGTGGGCGCCAAGTACGAGATCTACCAGCTCATCATTGATCTGGCCAACGAGGGCAAGGGAGTCATCGTCGTCTCCTCCGAAATGCCCGAGCTGCTGGGCATCTGTGACCGCATCGTGGTCATGTCCGGCGGACAGGTGGCCGGTGAGGTGGACGCCAAGAATACCAGCCAGGAGGAGATCCTCACCCTGGCCGCCAAGTATGTATAAGAGGAGGAACGCGAAATGAGTAAAGAATCCAAGGAGCTCCAGGCCAAGGCGCAGTCTCAGTGGGACGCCAAGAAAGTAGGCAACCTGCTGCTGGATAACGCTCTGTACATCCTGATGATCATTTTTGTGATCTATATCGCCGTTGTCAACGAGAACTTCCTGAAGGTACCTTCCCTGGTCAATATCCTGTCCAACACCGCCGCTTATCTGCCCGCCGCTCTGGGTATCGCCGGCTGTATCGTGCTGACCGGTACCGACCTGTCCGCCGGCCGTAACGTCGGTCTGACCGCCTGCGTCTCCGCCTCTCTGCTGCAGGCTGCCACCACCGCCAACAAGATGTGGCCCGACCTGGACACCCTGCCTGTCGCGCTGGTTATCATCATCGCTATGGTGCTGGGCGCCGTCATCGGCGCGTTCAACGGCTTCTGGGTTGCCAAGTTCAAGCTGCATCCCTTCATCGTGACCCTGGGCACTCAGCTCATCCTGTACACCTGCCTGCTGCTCTACGTCAAGATGGGCAACAACAACGGTATGGCCATCTCCGGTATGGCTGACAGCTACAACAACTTCGTCAAGGGCGCCATCGTCAGCGTGCCCAACGGCAGCGGCGGCGCTACTCCCATTCCCAACTATGTGTGGTATGCCATCCTGCTGACCGCCCTCATGTGGTTCATCTGGAACAAGACCACCTTCGGCAAGAACATGTTCGCCCTGGGCTCCAACGAGGAAGCCGCCCGCGTGTCCGGCGTCAACGTGTTCATGACCACCGTTATGGTCTTTGCTCTGGCCGGCGCGATGTACGGCTGGACCGGCTTTATCGAGGGCGCTCGTATCGGCTCCAACACCGCCAACACCGGTTATAACTACGAGCTGGACGCCATCGCGGCCTGCGTCATCGGCGGCGTCTCCTTCGTCGGCGGCATTGGTAAGATCCGCGGCATCGTGATCGGCGTGCTGCTGCTCCGCCTGATCTTCGTCGGTCTGACCATGCTGGGCGTCAACCAGGACCTGCAGTATCTCATCAAGGGCGCCATCATCCTCTTCGCCTGCGCGCTCGATATGCGTAAGTATCTGGTTAAGAAGTAAGAGTTCGTTTTGGGCCCGTATGGGGGGCGCGTTCCCGAAGGAGCGCGCCCCTTTTTTTTCGACCTGCGCTGTGCTATACTAATACACCGATATGAGAGAAGAGGGAGGGGAGAACGTGGGACTTTACCGAGTGCTGCTGGTGGACGACGAGGAGGACATCCGCGTGGGCATCAGCCGCAAGATTGACTGGGCCGGTCTGGGGTTCAGTCTGGTGGGGGAGGCGGAAAACGGTGCCGAGGCGTTGGAAATAGCCGAGCAGCTCCGGCCGGATGTGGTGCTGACCGACATCAAAATGCCTTTTATGGACGGCCTGGAGCTGTGCCGCCGTCTGACCCAGCAGCTGCCGGCGGCCAAGATGGTGGTGTTTTCCGGCTTTGATGAATTTGAATATGCCCGCCAGGCCGTGGGACTGAACGTATCGGAGTACATTCTAAAGCCCATCGGAGCGGCGGAGCTGACGGCGGTGTTGGAAAAGCTGCGCCGTGAGATTCAGGCGGAGCGGGCGGAGCGGAAGGACGTGGAGATCCTGCGCCGCCTCTACGAGGAGAGCCTGCCGGTGCTGCGGGAGCTCTTTTATACCCGGCTGCTGGACGGACAGATCCGGGGCCGGCAGGTGGTGGAGCGTGCCGCGCGATATGAGATCGACTTGAGCGGGAAGAGCTGGATCGCCGCCATCGTCCATGTGGACGGTCCGGTGGCGGAGCTGTCCGGCTCCCGGGACGAGCTAATTTTGCTGTCGGTGCAGAGCTTTTTCAACGATCACTTTTCACTAGAGAATTGCACAGTACGTCAGGTCCTCTACCGGGACAATCTGGCGCTGATTTTCAGCTTTCAGGGGGAGGCGCCGGTCTATGCCCTGCTGGAGGAGTTGGGCCGGGTGTGCGATCTGGCCAAGAGCTACCTGGGGCTGAATTTGACGGCCGGGGTAGGGAGCAGCTGCGAAAAGGCGGAGGATCTGTACCAGTCGGCGGAAGGAGCCCGGAGCGCGCTGGACTATCGGGTGCTGGTGGATAGCCGGGTAATTTACATTGGCGATCTGGAGCCGGGCCGGTCTGCCACGCTGACCTTTGACGAGGAGAGCGAGCGGGCGCTGAGCGCGGCGGTAAAGCTGGGCAGCGAGGAGGATGTGCTCCGGGTGGTGGACGGTCTCATGGCCCAGGTGCGGGCGGCGGGTCTGGATCTGCCCCAGTGCCACTACTTTTTCCTGGAGCTGGTCACCTGCTTTTTGAAGCTGGCCCGGGCGGGGGGCGTGGAGGCGGAGGAGGTCTTTGGGGCCAACTTTGCCGGCGGCGTCCAGGTGACGGATTTCGCGTCCCTGGAGGAACTGAGCGCCTGGTGCCGGGAGCGGAGCCTGCGGCTGCGGGAGCTTCTGGGCCGCCGCCGGACGGCGTCGGCCGGCCGGACGGTGGAAAAGGCCCGGGAATTCATTGCCGAACACTATGCGGACCCGGATCTGTCGGTGGAAATGCTCTGTGAGCATCTGCATCTCTCCCAGACGTACTTTTCCACCCTGTTCAAACGGGAGACGGGCATGGGTTTTACTGCCTATGTGACCCAGGTGCGGATGGACGCCGCGGCGGCGCTGCTGCGGGAGACCGACGAAAAGACCTACCTCATCGCGCAAAAAACGGGGTATTCCGACCCCAACTACTTCAGCTATGTATTCAAACGCCAGTTTGGCCGTTCGCCCTCCAAGTTCCGGTCGGAGCAGTAAGGGCACCGGGCAGCCGTCCGGGACCGGCGGGGAAAGGAGCGAGGCAAATGAGTCAATGGAGCCATCGGCTCCGGGGCGTCAACCGAAAGATGGGCATTCAGATGATTATTTCCCTGTCGTTTACGGCGGTGGCTGTGGCGGGGATGTTTTTCATAGGAATGTCCCTCTTTCTGCGTTTTTCGGCGGCGGCCGGGGAACTGACAGCGGACAGCGGGCAGCGGGTGCTGGCACAAGTAAATTTGAATCTGGACAGCTATCTGCGCCGTATGATGCGCCTTTCGGATACGGTATACTACGGTCTCATCAAAAACACCGATTTGGAGGGAGAGGAGCTGAATACCGGGCTGGATCTGCTGTATGAGGAGAATCTGGACCGGGTGGTCTCCATCGCGGTATTTGATACAAGCGGGGATCTGGTGGCCGGCGCGCCGCTGAATACCTTAAAAGAGGGGTGCACCCCCGCTGCCCAGAGCTGGTTTACCGCCGCCCAGGAGCGGATCGAGAACTTTCACTTCTCGGTGCCCCATGTGCAGAATCTCTTTGAGGCCCAGGAGGCGTCCTATCACTGGGTGGTGTCGCTGAGCCGGCAGGTGGAGCTGACAAAGGACGGCACCACCACCGACGGCGTACTGCTGGTGGACATGAGCTTTGACGGCATCGAGCAGATCTGCAAGGATGTGTCTCTGGCCAACGGGGGTTACGTCTATCTGATCGACAGCAGCGGTGAGATCATCTATCATCCCAGGCAGCAGCTCATCTATGCCGGACTCAGCCAGGAAAATAACCGGGTGGCGGCCACTTACAGCGACGGCGCCATCAGCGAGGTGTTTCAGGACGTCACCCGCCAGGTTACCGTCAAAACCGTGGGCTATACCGGCTGGAAGCTGGTGGCGGTTTCGCCCAACGGCTGGGAGACCAGCGGCAGTCAGCTCCTCTTTTTCGGCATTTCCCTGCTGCTCTTCTCGGCGTTTTTGCTGGCCTTTGTCAACAGCCGGCTCTCCGCCCACATTTCCGAGCCGGTGCGCGCCTTGGAACAGGCGGTGAAGCAGCTGGAGGCGGGCGCGGAGGAGGTCAGCTTTGACGTAGGCGGCAGCTATGAGGTCAAGCATCTGGGACACTCCATCGAGTCCATGGTGTCCACCATGCGCCATCTGATGGATGACATCATCCAGCAGGAGGACGCCAAGCGCCGCTCCGAGCTGGATGTCCTCCAATCCCAGATCAACCCTCATTTTCTCTACAACACGCTGGATTCGGTGATCTGGATGACGGAAAACGGCCGGACCGACGAGGCGGTGGTGATGGTATCGGCGCTGGCCCGGTTTTTCCGCATCTCGCTGAGCCGGGGGAGCAGCATCATCCCCCTCTCCGACGAGCTGGAGCACGCCCGCAACTATCTGACCATCCAGAATATGCGCTACAAGAACAAATTCACCAGTACCATCCGGCAGGAGCCGGGGACAGAGGGGCTTTACGTCCTCAAGCTGATCGTACAGCCTATTTTGGAAAACGCCATTTATTACGGCGTGGCCTCGGCGGACGGAGACGGTGAAATTGACGTCCACGCCTTCCGGAAGGGGAAGGATCTCTACATCGACGTACGGGACAACGGCCTCGGTATGCCTCAGGAGATGGTGGATCAGCTGCTGGACGAGCACCGGCCGGCGGTGACCACAAAGGGCTCCGGGATCGGACTGCGCAACGTCCACCGGCGCATCCAGCTGACCTTTGGGCTGGACTATGGCCTGGAGATCACCAGCGAGCTGGACGAGGGCACCACGGTGCGCATCCATCTGCCCGCACTGGACGAGGGAGCCGCGGCGCCCTATCGGGGAGAGGTGACGTCATGAAGAAGAGAGCGCAAAAGGGAGACACCGGCTTTCTGCGCACCGGCATTTTTTTACTGCTGCTGGGGGCTATGGTTTTTCTCAGTCTGACGCTGCCGGAGAACGTTTTCCCCAGCCGGGATCAGGAGCTGGTGGAGGTCTCCGTATTGCTGGGCGATTGGGACGGGGCCCTCTGGTCCAATACCCGCAGCGGCATGGACCAGGCGGCAGAGGATTTGGGAGCGGAGCTTCGTTATCTATCGCCGGCCCAGGGCGCGGAGGAGCAGGGCGACATGCTGCTGCGGGAGCTGGAGAGCGGCGTGGACGCGGTGGTGATCCGGCCCACGGACCCGGCGGAGGTGGCCGACGTATTGACCACGGAGGGGTCCATGCCGCCGGTGGTGACGCTGGAGTCCACGGTGGAGGGCTGGGAGCGGGCCTGCGTGGGCACCGACGCGGAGCTGGTGGGCCGTGCCTTGGCGGAGACGGTCTGTCAAAACCATGCAAAGGGCAGCACGGTGCTTCTCATCCGGACGGGTGTGGAGGGCAGCGCGGCTGCCCGGCGGCTGAAGGCGGCGGAGGAGCGTCTGGTTCAGGAGGGATTCACGGTCATGACCTGCTGGAAGCCGGGGGGTCTGGACGCCCGGACCGATGAGCTGAGTCTGGTCAGGAGCGCCGACGTGCTGATGGTGTTTGATCCCGGCGCACTGGAGCAGACCGCCCAGACCTTGCGGACCTGGGGGTGTGGACTGCCGCTCTATGGCGCCGGGTCCAGCACCGGCATTGCGTCTTTGATGGAGCAGGACCATATCACCGCCATTGCGGCGTGGAGCGACTACGCAGCCGGCTATCTGGCGGTGGAGCGTGCGGTCCATGCGGCCCGGAAGGAGGGGGTATCCGATTCGGAGCTCCAGTTTCAAATCGTACGGAAGGAAGATATGTATGAACCGGAGATCCAAAAGCTGCTTTTCCCGGTCTCTGGCTAAGAGGGGGGGAGCGGTCCTGTTGGGCGGCGCGCTGCTGCTGGGGCAGAGCGGCTGCGGCAGCCAGCGCACCACTGACGTACGGATAGGAGTGGCCCTTTATCAGCAGAATGATACCTTTATTTCCACCGTGGTGGAAAATCTGGAGCTTCAGGCCAGGGCCTGGGAGGAGGAGACCTCCCGCAAGCTGACGCTGAACATCACCGACGGCGGCAACAGCCAATCCACCCAAAACGATCAGGTGGACCGCTTTCTGGACCGGGACTACGACGCCATCTGTGTCAATATCGTGGACCGGACGGCGGCGGCGGTGCTCATCGATAAGGCGGAGGCGGCCAACGTGCCCATTATTTTCTTCAACCGCCAGCCGGTGCAGGAGGATCTGGACCGGTGGGAGGGGGCCTATTATGTCGGCGCCCGTGCGGAGCAGTCGGGAGAGATCCAGGGTCAGATCGTGGCCGACGCCTGGAAGGCGGACCCGGCGGCGGTGGATCGGAACGGGGACGGCGTACTCCAATACGTCATGCTGGAAGGGGAGCCGGGGCATCAGGATACCCTGCTGCGCACCGAGTACAGCGTCAATACGCTGACCGAGACGGTGCCGGCGGAAAAGCTGGCCAGCGATACGGCCAACTGGGACCGGACCCAGGCCAGCGCCCGGATGACCGAGTGGATCAAGCGCTATGGAGAAGAGATCGAGGTGGTCTTTGCCAATAACGACGACATGGCCCTGGGGGCCATCGACGCCTGTCGGGCGGCGGGGATGACGGAGCTGCCCTTTATCGTGGGGGTGGACGCCACGCCGCCGGCGCTGGAGGCCATTGAGGCCGGGACGCTGAAGGGGACGGTGCTCAACGATGCCGAGGGCATGGCAGAGGCTATGTTTGCCCTCATCCGGGCGCTGGCGGCGGGGGAGGACCCGGCGCAGTCGGTGGAGTTGGAGGAAGGGCATTATATCTGGATGCCCTACCGGCGGGTCACCGCCGAGACCATAGCGTCAGAGTGAGGGAGGCACAGCACCCATGGAAGGGAGCAGATCCAAGGAAAGCGCACCGATGACCCGGGGGCCCATCTGGCAGCGCATTGTGTTTTTTGCGGTACCGCTGTTTTTTGGGAACCTGTTTCAGCAGCTTTACAATACCGCTGACTCTCTCATCGTGGGCAAATTTTTGGGAGATACGGCGCTGGCGGCGGTGAGCTCGTCAGGCAGTCTCATTTTGCTGCTGGTCGGCTTTTTCAACGGCATTTCAGCCGGCGGCGGTGTGGTGGTGGCCCGTTACTACGGAGCGGGGGACCGCCTGCGGATGGGGCGTACCATCCACACCATGGTGGCCTTCGGTCTGGCGGCCGGGGCGGCGTTGACGGTCATTGGGGTGCTGCTGGCCCCTCAGATCCTCATTCTGATGGGGACGCCCGCCGATGTGCTGCCCCAATCCACCGCTTATTTCCGCATTTACTTTTTGGGCTCGGTGGCCTTCGTGCTCTACAACGTATTTGTGGGCATTTTGCAGGCGGTGGGGGACAGCCGCCATCCGCTGCTCTATCTGGTGGTCTCTTCTCTGGTCAATGTGGTGCTGGACCTGCTGTTTGTGGCGGGATTTCATTGGGGGGTGTGGTCGGCGGCGCTGGCCACGGTGATTTCCCAGTGCGTGAGCGCCCTGCTGTGTCTGATCCATCTGCTGCGGGCCAAGGGGCCGGAGCGGCTTTCTCTGCGTTCGGTGGGGTTTGACGCCACCGTATTCCGGCAGGTTTTGTCCAACGGCCTGCCGGCCGGGGTGCAGACCTCCATCATTTCCCTGGCCAACGTGGTGGTGCAGTCCAACATCAACGCCTTCGGCAGCGCGGCTATGGCGGGCTGCGGCGCCTATTCCAAGGTGGAGGGCTTTGGCTTTTTGCCCATTACCTGCTTTTCTCTGGCGCTGAGCACCTTTATCAGCCAGAACCTGGGAGCCGGTGAGACCGAACGGGCCAGAAAAGGGGCCAAGTTCGGGGTGATCTGTTCGGTGGTCATCGCCGAGAGCATCGGGGCGCTGATCTGGCTGCTGGCCCCGGTGCTCATCGGCGCGTTCAACGAAAGCGGGCATGTGATTTCCTACGGGGTGGCCCAGGCCAGAACGGTGACGCTTTTTTACTGTTTGCTGGCCTTCTCCCACTGCATGGCGGGCATTTTGCGGGGTGCGGGCCGGGCGTCGGTGCCCATGTTCGTCATGCTGGGCTGCTGGTGTGTGTTCCGTATCCTGTATATCACGGCGGCGGTGGCGGTGGTGCCGGAGATCCGGATGGTATTCTGGGCCTATCCCATCACCTGGAGCCTGAGCACGGTGATTTTTCTGCTCTACGCCCGGCGTACGCCGTGGCTGCGGGGGGCGGCCGGGACGGCGTGAAGATTTTCCCTTGCGCGACGGGAAAAATATGCTATACTTTTGTGTGAAACTGAACGATAACAGGGAGGAATTACCCCATGGATTACGCGCAGGAATCGCTGAAAAAGCACTATGAATGGAAGGGCAAGCTGGAGGTCACCCCCCGGGCCTCGGTGGACAGCAAGGAGGCGCTGTCGCTGGCCTATACGCCGGGGGTGGCCCAGCCCTGTCTGGAGATCCAAAAAGACCCCAGCCTGAGCTATGCCCTCACCCGCCGGTGGAACATGGCGGCGGTCATCACCGACGGCAGCGCGGTGCTGGGTCTGGGCGACATCGGCCCGGAGGCCGGTATGCCGGTGATGGAGGGCAAGTGTGTGCTGTTCAAGGCCTTTGGCGATGTGGACGCAGTGCCCCTGTGTGTCAACACCAAGGATGTGGACGCCTTTGTGGAGACGGTGTACCGCATTTCCGGCTCCTTCGGCGGCATCAATCTGGAGGACATCTCCGCGCCCCGGTGCTTTGAGATCGAGCGGAAGTTAAAGGAAAAGTGCGACATCCCCATTTTCCACGACGACCAGCACGGCACCGCCATCATCACCCTGGCGGGTCTGCTCAACGCCCTGCGCCTGGTGGGCAAGCAGCGGGAGGAGGTCAGGGTGGTCACCTCCGGCGCCGGCGCGGCGGCGGTGTCCATTGTCAAGCTGCTCCTCTCGGCGGGGTTCCGCCATGTGACCATGTGCGACCGTTCGGGGGCCATTTACGCCGGCCGGCCCGGCCTCAACTGGATCAAGGAAGAAATGGCCCAGGTGACCAATCTGGAGAAGAAGGCGGGCACCCTGGCCGACATGCTGGTGGGGGCCGACGTGTTCATCGGCGTTTCGGCGCCCGGCACCGTGACCACCGAGATGGTAAAGACCATGAACAAGGACGCCATTGTCTTTGCCTGTGCCAATCCCACCCCGGAGATCTTCCCCGACGAGGCCAAGGCGGGGGGCGCGGCGGTCATTGCCACCGGCCGGAGCGACTTCCCCAACCAGATCAACAACGTGCTGGCCTTCCCCGGCGTGTTCCGGGGAGCCTTCGATGTGCGGGCCAGCGACATCAACGAGGCCATGAAGATGGCCGCCGCTCAGGCGCTGGCCCATCTGGTCAGCGACGAGGAGCTGAATCCCGATTACATTCTCCCCGCCGCCTTCGATCCCCGCGTGAAGGACGCGGTGGCCGCCGCGGTGGCCCAGGCCGCCCGGAAGAGCGGCGTGGCGAGGGAAGATAAGAGATAAAAGATAAGAGATAGGGAAGCCTCCGTTCGCACCCCTCCCCTCTCGGATGAGGAATGGTACCCCTCCCACTCTGTAGGGGCGACCCTTGTGGTCGCCCGCGTCCATGCAGGCGCCTTATCTTTTCTTGCTCTGTGTTTCCCTTTGCAGACAGATTGAACTATCCCCCGTTTCCCTTTTATAAGAGAGGAAACGGGGGATAGTTTTGCTATTTTAATGCAGGGCGGCGGCGATAAAGCCGGAAAAGACGGGGTGGGGACGATTGGGGCGGCTTTTGAATTCGGGGTGATACTGGACGCCCACATAGAAGGGATGGTCCTTCAGCTCCACCGCCTCCACCAGCCGGCCGTCGGGGGAGAGGCCGGAGAGGACCATACCGGCCTCTTCCGCCTGGGCGCGGATGCGGTTATTGAACTCGTAGCGGTGGCGGTGGCGTTCCCGGACCAGAGACTGGCCGTACAGCGACGCCAGGCGGGAGCCGGGGGTCAGGCGGCAGGGATAAGCGCCCAGACGCATGGTCCCCCCTTTGGGCAGGCTGCCCTGCTGGTCGGGCATGAGGTGGATCACATCGTCCGGGTTTTCGCTGAACTCGGCGGAGTTGGCCCCCTCCATGCCCAGCGCATGGCGGCAGAATTCGATGACAGCAATCTGCATCCCCAGGCAGATGCCAAGATAGGGAATTTTGTGGGTGCGGGCGTAGCGGGCGGCGGCGATTTTTCCCTCAATGCCCCGGCTGCCGAAGCCGCCGGGCACCAGGATGCCGCCGCAGCCGGCGAAGAGGGCGGGGGCGGTCTCGTCGGTGACCTCTTCGGCCTCGATCCAGCGGATGTCCACTGCCGCGCCGTTGGCAAAGCCCGCGTGCCGCAGGGCCTCGGCCACCGAGAGATAGGCGTCGTGGAGTTTGACGTACTTGCCCACCAGGGCGATGGTGACGGTCCGGCCGGGGCGCTCCATCCGGCGGAGCATCTCCTTCCACTCGTCCAGAGCGGGGGGCGGGCAGGCCAGCCCCAGCTCCCGGCAGACGATGTCGGACAGATGGCTATGCTCCAGCATCAGAGGGGCCTGGTAGAGCAGGGGAACGTCCAGATTTTCGATGACGCAATCGGGCTTTACGCTGCAAAAGAGGGCCAGCTTTTCCCGGACGCTCTCCTCCAGGGGCTGAACGCAGCGGGTGACGATCAGGTCGGGGCGGATGCCCATGCCCTGGAGTTCCTTGACCGAGTGCTGGGTGGGCTTGGATTTTTGTTCTCCGCTGCTGGGCAGGTAGGGTACCAGGGTCACATGGAGAAAGAGGCAGTTTTCCCGCCCCACCTCCACGGCCACCTGACGGATGGCCTCCAGAAAGGGCTGGCTTTCGATGTCGCCGGTGGTGCCGCCCACCTCGGTGATGACCACGTCGGCGGCGGTTTTGCGTCCCACGGCATAGATAAATTCTTTGATCTCGTTGGTGATGTGGGGGATGACCTGGACGGTCTGGCCCAGATAGGCCCCCGCCCGCTCCTTGTTGAGGACGTTCCAATAGACCTTGCCGGTGGTCAGGTTGGAGAACTGGTTCAGGTCCTCGTCGATGAAGCGCTCATAGTGGCCCAGATCCAGATCGGTCTCGGCGCCGTCCTCGGTGACGTACACCTCTCCGTGCTGGTAGGGGCTCATGGTACCCGGGTCCACGTTGATATAGGGGTCCAGCTTCTGGGCGGCGACCTTCAGGCCCCGGCTTTTGAGGAGCCGGCCCAGGGAGGCGGCGGTGATGCCCTTACCTAGGCCGCTCACCACGCCGCCGGTCACAAAAATATACTTGGTCATAGAAAAACATCCTTTCCGATGGGTGAAAGATGGCACAAAAAAGGCTGTACGGCGGACCGGGGCGGACCGCCGTACAGGAGGTTAGTCTCTGGATTGCAGGAGCTCGCGGGCCACGTCTGCCTTGGTCATGCGCCGGTTCATGGCCTGCTTTTCCAAAAACGCGTGGGCCTCCGGCTCGGTCAGGCCGCCGGTCTCGATGAGGATGCACTTGGCGCGGCTGACCAGGCGCAGCTCCTCCAGCTGTTTTTGGAGCTTGCGAGCCTGGCTTTGGGCCTGCAAAAGGCGGCTGTGGGCGGCCCGCAGGAGATGGATGGAGGAGGAAAAGGTGGAACGGTTAATGGGCTTGGGCAGGACGGCCACGCCCAGGTCCTCCATAGCGGCAAAGAGGGCTTCGGTCAAAGGGGCCTTGAGGAGAAGGAGGACCGCCGCGCCGGTGGTACGCACGGCATGGCGGGCCAGGCCGTCTCCCGGCTCGTCGGAGAGGGGGGCGTTGATGAGAATGAGATCAAAGTCGATGTCCATCATCATACGCCGGGCGGCAGCGCCGGCCTGGGCGTGGTGAATCTGGCCGTGGCAGTGTTCGGACAGCAGCTGGGCCAGGGCCTGACGGCTTTGTTCACCGGAACAGACCAATAAGATACGCTCCATCGTCGGCATCTCCTTTCCGATTGATTCAACAGCGGGCAAACAGGGCGGCCTCTTCCTCCGCGCCGCCGTCGGGGGCGTTCAGGACGGCCTGAAACTGCGCTTCCTTGATTTTGAGATAGTATTCCAGGGTACGGGCGGGGATGACCGAGCGGACAAAGGAGCTCTCCCGGGCCAGAGAGACCGCCTGTCCCAGGGACTGGGGGAGGGCGGGGTAATCGGCGTCTCCGCCGGCCTGGAAGAGGTCCAGGTCGCAGGAGGGAGGAAGAGGCAGGTCATCGGCCACACCCTCCAGCCCGGCCTGGATGAGGAGGGCAAAGGCCAGATAGGGATTGACCGTCCCATCGGGGGAGCGGAGCTCCATCCGGCGCAGATCGCCCTGGGCCGCCGGGATGCGCACCAGCTGGGAGCGGTTTTGGTGGGACCAGGTAATATAGCGGGGGGCCTCAAAGGAGCCGAAGCGGCTGTAAGAGTTGACCAGGGGATTGAGGAAGGCGGTACACTCGGCCACCCGCCGCAGGATGCCGGCCAAAAAGGCCTCGCTGGTGCGGCTGTGGGTGTTGGTGTCGGGGTTGCGGAAGAGGTTCTGGCCCTGCCGGAAGAGGGAGAGGTTGACGTGCAGGCCGTTGCCCGGCCGGTCTGGGAAGGGCTTGGGCAGGAAGGAGGCAAAGAGCCCGTTCTGCTCGGCCAGGACCTTCACCGCCCACTTGAAGGTGATGAGATTGTCGGCGGCCTGGAGGGGGCTGGCGTATTTGAAGTCGATCTCATGCTGACCGGGTCCCTGCTCGTGGTGGCTGGCCTCGGGCTGTATGCCCATCTCTTCTAAGGTGAGGCAGATCTGACGGCGGATGTTTTCCCCCTTGTCCAGGGGGGCCACGTCAAAATAGCTGCCCTGATCGTGGGGAATGCGGGTGGGGTTGCCCTCCTGATCGGTGCGGAAGAGGTAAAACTCGCACTCGGTGCCCACGGTACAGCTCAGATCCAGCGCCCGGGCGTCGGCCATGGCCTTGCGGAGGAGGGACCGGCCGTCCCCCTCGAAGGGGGAGCCGCCGGGGTAGCGGATGTCGCAGAAGAAGCGGACCACCCGGCCGGTGGAGGGCCGCCAGGGCAGAAAGGCCAGGGTAGCCGGGTCCGGATGGAGGAAGAGATCGGAGGACTCCACATTCATAAAACCCGGCAGAGCGGAGCCGTCAAAGGAGATGCCCTGTTCCATGGCCAGGGGCAGCTCGCCGGGCATGATGGAGATGTTTTTCTGGACGCCGAACAGGTCGCAGAAGGCCAGACGGATGAATTTGACGTCGTTGTCCTGGAGGAACTCCAGAAGCTCAGAGAGGGAAGTATACATGGAAATCTCCTTATTCCAGCGGCGGACCGGGTCCGCTGATGGTGGTGACAGATGATGGGATCAGTTAAAGGTGTAGAGCTGATGGTATCCGGCTTCCGGGTTGGGGGTGAGGACATAGAAGGAGGGGCGGAGCAGGGCCTCCGGGTCGCCGCCGAAGGCGGCGCACCAGGCGGAGACGTGGGGGAGGAGCTCGGCCCGGTCGCCGTCGGTGGCGGGCCGGACCAGCACCTGGGGAGGAAGTCCGACGGGAGGCTGGTCGCAGCGCAACACGATCTTGCCGCCGTGCATCCCGGTGCCGCAGAAGTTGCTCACCGGATACGCGCCGTTGGCGCCCTGGCCCAGAATGACGATGAGGCCGCCGGCCTGGTACTCGCCCAAAAAGGAGCCGGCTCTGCCGCCCACCACCAGGACGGGGAATTTGTCCAGATAAGCTTTCATGTGGATACCGGCCCGGTAGCCCACATTGCCCTCGATGAGGATACGGCCGCCCCGCATCCCGTAGCCACAGGCGTCGCCGCAGCTGCCGTGGATGATGATTTCACCGTCGTTCATGGTGTCGCCCACGGCCTCCTGGGTGTTGCCAAAGACCTCGATGGTGGAGCCGTCCAGATATTGGCCCAATCCGTTGCCCGGCACGCCGTAGAGGGTGAAGTGACGGCCGGAGGAGCTGCACCCCAGGTAGCGCTGGCCGCAGACGTGGTCCACCACCACCTCGGCGTCGCTGTTGTCCCGGATGAGCTGGTTGAGCTGCTGATAGTACATGGTTCCCGCTTCTACTCTCATCGCTGCACACCTCCCAATTTTTTGGCCCGTTCCGAGCGGGAGAAGGCCATAAGCTGGGGCTTTTCCCGAATCAGGTCAAAGTCAATGGAGGAGAGGGGGGTCTGTTCCCGGATGAGGGAGGTATAGATGCCCGCCCGCTCCACATCGCCCAGCAGGATGAAGCCCACCAGGCGGTCGTCCCGGGTGACCAGGAGTTTATAGGAGCCCGTTTCCGGGTCCTCTTCCAGGTAGCGCTGGCCGTCGTAGCTGCCGGCGGAGACCACATGGAGCCCAAAGAAGCCGGAGGCGTTCATGGGGACGGCCTTGGTAAAGGCCCGGCTGCCGCCGGCCATGTTGAGCCCGGCGGTCTCGCCCTGGAGGTAGGCGTTGGGCAGGATGGCCAGGATGCGGTCGCTGCCATTGGAGATGTCGTGGGAGCGGGTGCAGTCACCGGCGGCCCACAGGTCGGGACCGGCGGCGCAGTGGTCGTCGATGAAGATGCCCCGGTCCACGGCGCAGCCGGCCTGAGCGGCAAGCTCGGTGTTGGGCCGGACCCCCACCGCCACCACCAGTACGTCGAAGTCCACCGCCTTTCCGCTTTTCAAAACCGCATGGTTGCCCTCAAAGCGGGCAATGGAGTCGCCCAGCAGGAAGGCGACGCCCCGGTCCTCCATGCGTTTTTGGATGAGGGCCGCCGGATGAGGAAGCATCACGTTGGGGAGGATGCGCTCGGCCATGTCCACCACCGTGAGGGAGGCGCACCGGTCCAGAATGCCCTCGGCGCACTTGAGGCCGATGAGACCGGCGCCGATGATGAGCACCCGCTTGTCTTTTTGGTCGCCCAGTATCCGGGAGAGCCGGCGGGCGTCGTCCAGCGTCATAAAGGAGGTCTGGTGCTCCACCGTCTCCAGGCCCTCCATGGGAGGGACAAAGGGCCGGGAACCGGTGGCAAAGCATAATTTATGATACGGCAATACCGCGCCGTTGTCCAGCGTCACCTGATGGGCGGCGCTGTCCACCGAGACGGCGGTACGGCCGGACAGGAGGGCGACGCCGTTTTTCTTGTACCAGTTTTCCGGGCGGTAGCGGAGCATCTTTTCCTCGGTGGTCTTTCCCTCCAACAGGTAGGAGATCAGGGGACGGCCGTAGACGGGGTAGGGCTCGGCGGAGACGACGGTGATGGAGCCGGTCTGGTCCAGGGCGCGGATGCCCTCCACGCAGCCCACCGCGGCGGCGCCGTTGCCGATGATGACATAATCCATAGAGTGGTTCACCTCTCTTCGTAGACGATGGCCTTGTTGGGACAGCCCTGGACGCACAGGGGGACGCCGAACTCATTTTTTTGGCACAGCTCGCATTTCTGCACCGCGCCCGCCTCGCTGTGGCTCAGCGCGCCGTAGGGGCAGAGCAAAATACAGGTGCAGCAGCCCACGCATTTGTCGGTGTCGATGTGGACCGCGCCGTCCACGATGGTCAGCGCGCCGGAGATACAGCCCTTGACGCACAGGGGGTCCTCACAGTGGCGGCAGGAGACGGCAAAGGAAATGTTGTTGCGCTCCTCGATGCGGATGCGGGGGGCGATTTTGTGGTCTTTCAGGGCTTTGACCATGCTGGACTTGCCGGAGTTGGCAAAGGCGCAGTAATATTCGCAGAGGTGGCAGCCCAGACACCATTTTTCATTGACATAAACGCGCTTCATGGCGCTCCCTCCTCTCTTATTCTCCGGCGTACTTGACGCCCAGGATCTCCAGTTCCTTCTGGTTGAGGCCGATGCCGCGGAGCATCAGGCGGTTGCCCCGGAGGGCCTCGATGGAGTTGATGCCCATACCGCCCATCATCTCTTTCAGCTCATGATCCCAGGCGGTGACCAGGTTGACCAGCCGCTGGACGCCGATGTCGGGGTTGAGGCGGCGGACCAGATCGGGGCGCTGGGTGGCAATGCCCCAATTGCACTTGCCGGCCTGACAGGAGCGGCACAGGTGGCAGCCCAGGGCCAGCAGGGCGGCGGTGCCGATGTAGACGGCGTCGGCCCCCAGGGCAATGGCCTTGAGGAGATCGGCGGAGGAGCGGATGGAGCCGGCCGCCACCACCGAGACCTGATCCCGGATGCCCTCATCCCGGAGGCGCTGATCCACGGCGGCCAGGGCCAGCTCGATGGGGATGCCCACGTTGTCCCGGATACGGGTGGGGGCGGCGCCGGTGCCGCCCCGGTAGCCGTCGATGGCGATGATATCCGCGCCGGAGCGGGCGATGCCCGAGGCGATGGCGGCCACATTGTGGACGGCGGCGATTTTGACGATCACCGGCTTTTGGTAGTTGGTGGCCTCCTTGAGGGAAAAGACCAGCTGGCGCAGATCCTCAATGGAGTAAATATCGTGGTGGGGGGCGGGGGAGATGGCGTCGGTGCCCTCGGGGATCATGCGGGTGCGGGAGATGTCGGGCCCCACCTTGAGGCCGGGGAGATGGCCGCCGATGCCGGGCTTTGCGCCCTGTCCCATTTTGATCTCAATGGCGGCGGCGGTGTTGAGGTAGTCCTTGTGGACGCCGAACCGGCCGGAGGCCACCTGCACGATGGTATTGGGACCGTACTGGTAGAAATCCTGATGGAGTCCGCCCTCGCCGGTGTTGTAGTAGATGCCCAGGGCCTGGGCGGCCCGGGCCAGGGAGGCGTGGGCGTTGTAGGAGATGGAGCCGTAGCTCATGGCGGAGAACATGACGGGGATGCTCAGCTCCAGCTGGGGGGCCAGATTGGGCACCAGCCGGCCGGTTTCGTCCCGGACGATTTTTCCCGGCTTCTTGCCCAAAAAGGTGCGGGTCTCCATGGGCTCCCGCAGAGGGTCAATGGAGGGGTTGGTGACCTGGGAGGCGTTGATGAGGAGCTTGTCCCAATAGATGGGGTAGGGCTCGGGGTTGCCCATGGAGGAGAGGAGGACGCCGCCGGTGCCGGCCTGCCGGTAGACCTCGGTGATGGCCTTCCCGGTCCAGTTGGCGTTTTCCTTAAACGTATGGTCGGTTTTCACGATTTTCAGCGCCCGTGTGGGACAGAGGGAGACGCAGCGGTGGCAGTTGACGCATTTGGACTCGTCGGAGACCATATGGCCGAAGTCCACGTCGTATTTGTGGACCTCGTTGGCGCACTGGCGCTCACAGGCCCGACAGGAGATGCACCGGTCCATGTTGCGGATGACTTCATAGGGGGGATAGAGGAAATCGACGGCCATTTATCGTCCGCCTCCTTTCTGATGGTCCAGGGTGACCAGGACGGCCTCGCCGCCCTTGGGGGCCCACAGCTTGTCCAACTCCGGCTGGATGACGCGGATGGCGCACTCTTCCGAGGCGATGTATACCATATCGTCCTTTTCGCCCACCACCATGGAGCGGAGTTTTAAGCGGTCATTGAGGGCCATGAGTCCGCCGGTAAAGCCCACCAGGATGGAGAAGGGGCCGGTGACCAGCAAGCTGGAGAAGGCGTTGCGCAGGTAGGTCATGCGGGCCTTTTCTTCCGGGGGAAGCTGATCGATGGTGGACCAGAAGGGGGCGGCGATGACGTTGGCGGCCTCCCCCATGGTGAGGCCCAGCCGGCGGACCAGGTAGTCCAGGATATAGGCGATGGCCTCGGTATCGGTCTGGAGGGTGCAGGCGTAGCCGAACATCTCGATAAAGCGGCGGTTGGCGTCATAGCTGGAGATCTCGCCGTTGTGGACCACCGAGCAGTCCAGCAGGGCGAAGGGGTGCGCGCCGCCCCACCAGCCGGGGGTATTGGTGGGATAGCGTCCGTGGGCGGTCCAGCAGTAGCCCTGGTACTCCTCCAGGCGGTAGAACTGGCCCACATCCTCGGGGAAGCCCACGGCCTTGAAAACGCCCATATTTTTGCCGCTGGAAAAGACATAAGCGCCGGAGATGGTGGTGTTGACCCGCAGGACAAAGCGGACCACATATTCCGCCTCGTCCAGCTCGCTTTCCTCCAGGGGCACCTTGCGGGGCAGGACGAAGTAGCGCCAGATCAGGGGGGCGTCGTGGATGTTATCCTGCTTGCGGGTGGGGATCTTGGACATGGAGGCGATCTCAAAGCGGCGTTCCAGGAGGGCCTCGCACTGGGCCTTGGCCTGTTCGTCGTCGTAAAAGAGGTGGAAGGCGTAGCAGTCGGCAAACTCGGGATAGATACCGTAGCCGGCGAAGCCGCCGCCCAGTCCGTTGGAGCGGTCATGCATGGCGGCAATGGAGCGGATGATCCGGTCGCCTCGGATGGGCTGTCCGGAACGGGAAAAGATCCCCGAAATGGCGCAGCCGGAGGGGATACGCACCTGACCTTCTCTCAGCATGTCATCACGGCCTTTCTTGATAAAATAGAAAAAAGGCGTTCACGAAAGAAGGGATGCGGTACTTGTGTCCGCGTCCCTCTTTCATGAACGCCTTTGTTCATATTGGCATTATTATACCGCGATTTATGAAAAATGCAAGAGAAAGATTTTGGACTGCACCAACAGCCTCAAAAAGCGGCGGAATATCCAAAAGCGGCCGGAATTGACCGGGTCAAAAAAGCGAAGTTGACCAAAACATGAAATGTGGGCAAAATAGGCTTGCAAAAAGGGGCAAAAGGGTGTATACTACGCCCCATCAGGCAGCAAGGGCGCTGTGGAGCGGAGGCTCCATGGCGCCTTTTCGTATACGAATTTCCGGGCGCTTGCCTGCGACGATGGAAAGAGGAGGAACTTGCGATGAAAAATGTCCCTGAACTGTTTGGCAGCATGGTGTTCAACGACAAGGTCATGCGCACTCACCTGCCCAAGAGCGTCTATGAGGCCCTGCAAAAGACCATGACGGAGGGCACCGCTCTGGCACCCCATGTGGCCAGCGTGGTGGCCAACGCCATGAAGGACTGGGCCATCGAAAAGGGCGCCACCCATTTCACCCACTGGTTCCAGCCCATGACCGGCGTGAACGCGGAAAAGCACGACAGCTTTCTCACCCCGGTGGACGGAGGCGGCGTCATCATGGAGTTTTCCGGCAAGGAGCTGGTGAAGGGAGAGCCGGACGCCTCCAGCTTCCCCTCCGGCGGCCTGCGGGCCACCTTTGAGGCCAGAGGCTATACCGCCTGGGACCCCACCAGCTACGCCTTTATCAAGGATGATACCCTCTATATCCCCACCGCCTTTTGCAGCTATACCGGCGAGGTGCTGGACAAAAAGACCCCGCTGCTCCGCTCCATGGACGCCATCAGCCACCAGGCCTGCCGGGTGCTCAAGCTCTTCGGCAAGGAGACCAAGCGTGTGGTGACCACTGTGGGCGCCGAGCAGGAGTATTTCCTCATTGACGCGAAGGATTATGCCAAGCGCCCCGACCTGATCCTCACCGGCCGTACCCTCTTCGGCGCCCACGCGCCCAAGGGGCAGGAGATGGAGGACCATTATTTCGGCTCCATCCGTCCCAGGGTGAAGGCGTTTATGGCCGAGCTGGACGAGGAGCTGTGGAAGCTGGGCATCTATGCCAAGACCGAGCACAACGAAGTGGCCCCCTGCCAGCATGAGAGCGCGCCGGTCTTTTGCAAAGCCAACATCGCCGTGGACCACAACCAGCTCACCATGGAGATCATGAAGAACGTGGCCCAGCGTCACGGCCTGGTGTGCCTCCTCCACGAAAAGCCCTTTGAGGGCATCAACGGCAGCGGCAAGCACAACAACTGGTCCATCGGCACCGACAGCGGCGAGAACCTGCTGGACCCGGGCAAGACGCCCGCGGAAAACGCCCAGTTCCTGCTGTTTTTGACGGCGGTCATCAAGGCGGTGGACGACTACCAGGACCTGCTGCGCATCAGCGTGGCCACCGCCGGCAACGACCACCGTTTGGGGGCCAACGAGGCGCCCCCCGCTATCGTCAGCATGTATGTGGGCGACGAGCTGGAGGCGGTGCTGAAATCCATCGTCACCGGCGAGACCTGCGCCGCCGCCGATCGCTCCCGCATGAACATCGGCGTCACCGCCCTGCCCACCATTCCCAAGGACACCTCCGACCGCAACCGGACTTCTCCCTTTGCCTTTACGGGCAACAAGTTTGAGTTCCGTATGCCCGGTTCCAGCCTGAACATGGCCTGCACCAACATCATGCTCAACACCGCCGTGGCCGAGGAGCTGCGCCAGTTTGCCGACGAGCTGGAGGCCGCCGCCGATTTTGACGCCGCTCTGGCCGAACTGGTCCGCCGGGAGATCACCGCCCACCAGCGCATCATCTTCAACGGCAACGGCTACGGCGAGGAGTGGCCGGTGGAGGCCGAGAAGCGGGGCCTGCTCAACCTGAAGTCCACCCCCGAGGCGCTGCCCTACTACACCAGCGAAAAGAACGTGGCGCTCTTTACCCGGCATAACGTCTACACCCCCAGCGAGATGGCCAGCCGCCAGGAGATCTGCCTGGAGGAGTACAGCAAGTCGCTGAACATCGAGGGCCTGACCATGGTGGATATGCTGCGCAAGCAGATCATCCCGGCCTGCATGTCCTATTCCGGCAAGGTGGCCGAGGGCGTGGCGGTGAAAAAGAGTATCGGCATCGACGCCCCCGCCGAGGCGACCCTGTGCGCCGAGGTTACCGCCGGCACCGCCAAGCTGATGGACTGCGCCCAGGCGCTGGAGACCGCCCTGTCCGGGGTGCCCGCCGGCGGCAGCGTGGAGGTAGCCACCTACTACTGTCAGGCGGTGCTGCCCCGCATGGAGGAGGCCCGCGCCGCTTCCGACGCCATGGAGGTCAAGGTGGGGAAGGCCGACTGGCCCATGCCCACGTACAGCGATATCCTCTATTATCTGTGAGTTTTTCCGATCCTCTCTTTCAACTCATGTCCCGGGGTGCCGTCGGCATCCCGGGACGCCCTTTTGTTGGGGAAAAGGCAGTGATTGCCCTTGTCAAGGAGGGGGAAAGCAAGTATAATAAAGCGTGATGAAACGAAAATCTGCCCGGACGCCGGCTGGCGCGCCGGGCGTACTTTTGGGAGGAACGCGTTATGGCTCTGGATTACAGCTGGTTTGAGGAAATGGAGGCCCGCATCCCCAAGGGCGAGGTGCGCACCCGGTTCGCGCCGTCCCCCACGGGCTATATGCACGTGGGCAACCTGCGCACCGCCCTCTATACCTGGCTCATCGCCCGCCACGCCGGCGGCAAGTTTATTTTGCGCATTGAGGACACCGATCAGGGCCGCCTGGTGGAGGGCGCCACCGATGTGATCTATGCCACCCTCCGCAAGTGCGGGCTCACCTGGGACGAGGGCCCCGATGTGGGCGGTCCCGTGGGTCCCTACATTCAGACCGAGCGCCGGGATTTTTATGGCAAGTACGCCCAGCTCCTGGTGGAGAAGGGCCACGCCTACTATTGCTTCTGCGCCAAGACCGAGTCGGAAGAGGACAGCGGGGACTTCAACCGGGGCCCCGATCCCTGCCGGGACCTGAACGCCGCAGAGGTGCAGGCACGCCTCGACCGGGGCGACCCCTATGTCATCCGCCAGAAAATTCCCGCCGAGGGGAGCACCACCTTCCATGACGCGGTCTTTGGGGACATCACCGTGGAGAACAGCACCCTGGACGACCAGGTCCTGCTGAAATCCGACGGCCTGCCCACCTACAACTTTGCCAACGTCATCGACGACCACATGATGGGCATTACCCATGTGGTCCGCGGCAGTGAGTATCTGAGCAGCGCCCCCAAGTATAACCTCCTCTATGAAGCCTTTGGCTGGGAGGTGCCCACCTATATCCACTGCTCGCCCGTCATGCGGGACGCCCACAACAAGATGTCCAAGCGCAAGGGCGACCCCTCTTACGAGGATCTCATCTCCATGGGCTACCTCTCCGAGGCGGTGGTGAACTATGTGACCCTGCTGGGCTGGTCCCCCAAGGGGGAGGACAGCGAGCGGGAGTTCTTCACCCTCTCGGAGCTGGCCGACGTGTTCGACGTGGCGGGCATCTCCAAGTCTCCCGCCATTTTCGACATTGAGAAGCTCAAGTACTTCAATGCCAAATACCTCCGCGCCCTCTCTCCCGAGGCCTTCTACGCCGGCGCCGAGCCCTATTTGAAGGAAGCGGTGAAAACCCCGGGCATTGACCATACCCTCATCGCCCCTCTGGTCCAGCCCCGGTGTGATACCTGGCTGGACATCGCACCACAGGTGGACTTTTTCGACGTTTTGCCGGAGTACTCCAACGAGCTTTACTGCCACAAGAAGATGAAAACCAATGTGGAAAATTCTCTGGAGGCGCTCCGGCTGGTGCTGCCCGCCCTGGAGGCGCTGCAGGACTGGACCTATGACGCCATCCACGACTGCCTCATCGGTCTGGCCCAGGGCCACGAGCTGAAAAACGGCCGCATCATGTGGCCGGTGCGCACGGCGGTGTCCGGCAAGGCGGTAACCCCCGGCGGCGCGGTGGAGCTGTGCCACATTCTGGGCAAGGAGGAGACCCTCCGCCGTATCCGGCAGGGCATGGCCCAGCTGGAGGGTTAAATTGCCCGTATCCTATCAGAAAGAGGTTGCCCTATGAACGCATTTTTACCCGTAAGCAAGGAGGACATGCTGGACCGGGACTGGTACTGGTATGACTTTCTCGTCATCACCGGCGACGCCTATGTGGATCACCCCACCTTTGGCCCGGCCATCATCTCCCGCCTACTGGAGAAGGAGGGCTACCGTGTGGCGGTGCTGGCCCAGCCCGACTGGCGGGACCCGTCCTCTTTTACGGCCCTGGGCCGTCCCCGCCTGGGGGTGATGCTCTCGGCGGGCAACCTGGACTCCATGGTGGCCCACTATACCGTGGCCAAGCGCCGCCGCCAGGATGACGCCTATTCCCCGGGCAATCGCCCCGGGCTCCGTCCCGACCGGGCCACCATCGTCTACGCCAACCGGGTGCGGGAGGTGTTTGGCGATATCCCTCTCATCATCGGCGGGCTGGAGGCCTCCCTGCGCCGCTACGCCCACTATGACTACTGGGAGGACAAGGTGCGCCGCTCGGTGCTGGTGGACAGCCAGGCGGATCTGCTGGTCTACGGCATGGGGGAGCGGGCCACCAAGGAGATCGCCGCCAAGCTGGCCGCCAAGGTGCCGGTGGGGGAGATCACCGACGTGAAGGGTACCTGCTTTTTGGCCGACCGGCCCGACGCCTGCCGCTATCCGTCGGTGGAGGTCCCCTCTTATGAGGAGGTTTCCAGCGACAAAAAAGCCTATGCCCTGGCCAACAAGGTGGAGTATGAGGAACACGACCCTATCCGGGGCCGGGCCATCGTGCAGCGCCATGAGCGGCGGTGGGTCATCGCCAACCCGCCGGCCATGCCCCTCGACACGGCCGAGCTGGACGAGGTGGCGGAGCTGCCCTATGTGCGGGAACCCCACCCCATGTACGACGAGATGGGAGGCGTGCCCGCCATTGAAGAGGTGCGCTTCTCGGTGGCCCACAACCGGGGCTGCTTCGGCGCGTGCAATTTCTGCTCCCTAGCCTTCCATCAGGGCCGGATGCTCACCTCCCGCAGCCATGAGAGCGTCATCCGGGAGGTAAAGCTGCTGACGCAGCACCCCGGCTTCAAGGGATATATCCACGACGTGGGCGGCCCCACCGCCAATTTCCGCCATCTCTCCTGCGCCCAGCAGAAGGAGCACGGCCTTTGTAAAAACCGGGCTTGCCTTGCCCCCAAGTCCTGCCCCAATCTGGACGCCGACCATACCGATTACCTGAAACTCCTCCGGGAGCTGCGTGCCATTCCGGGTATCAAGAAGATCTTCATCCGTTCCGGCATCCGCTTTGACTACATGATGCAGGACAAGAGCGGCGAATTTTTTGCCGAACTGGTGAAATACCATATTTCCGGACAGCTGAAGGTGGCCCCGGAGCACTGTGTGAATTCGGTGCTGGACTACATGGGCAAGCCCCATATCGAAGTGTACGAAAAATTCCGCGATAAGTACCAGCGGCTCAACCAGAAGTACGGCAAGGAGCAGTATCTGGTGCCGTACCTCATGAGCAGCCACCCGGGCTGTACCCTGGAGGATGCGGTTCAGTTGGCCGAGTGGCTCAACAAGGGCGGACGGCAGCCCGAGCAGGTGCAGGATTTCTACCCCACTCCCGGCACCCTGTCCACCTGTATGTACTATACCGGCATCGATCCCCGCACCATGAAGGAAGTGTATGTGCCCACCGACCCCCACGAGAAGGCCATGCAGCGGGCGCTGATGCAGTGGAAGCGCCCGGAAAAGCGGCCGTTGGTGCTGGAGGCCCTCCGCCGCACCGGGCGGGAGGATCTGATCGGCTACGGCAAGGAGTGCCTGCTCCGGCCGGGCCCCGGCCAGCGCCCGCCGGAGGGGAAGGACTATCATAAGCCCCAGGAGAAGAACAAAGGCAAATCGGGCAAGCCCAAGCTCAAGCAGGCGGGCCTGCGGGTGGAGCATAACGCCTCCAATCCCAAGCGGAAGGCGGGCTGGGCCAAGCCGAAGCCCAAGAAAAACGCAAAACCCAAGAGAGATAAGAGATAGGGAAGGCGCTCTGTGGTGGGAGACGATGGTGCATTTTCCCGGCTCGTAGGGGCGACTCTTGTGGTCGCCCGCGTCGATGCAAATACGACCCTTGCTTGACAAAGGAAGGCTCCGGACCGATGGCCCGGAGCCTTTTTGCGATTTGGGATGGACTCAGGTTTTCTCTCCGGCGGTGGTATCCCGGAAGAGCAGGGAAATGCACCAGACGGCGGCGATGCCCACCAGGGTATAGATGATCCGGCTCAGGGCGCTGGTGGAGCCGCCGAAGAGAAAGGCCACCAGATCGAAGCCGAAGATACCGATGCTGCCCCAGTTGAGCCCGCCGATGATGGCAAGGATCAGGGCGATCTTGTCCAAAAACATTGCGTCAGGACCTCCTCAGATTGGAATTCCGCCTTTAGCATATGCGGGCAGGCGGAAAGTATACAAAAAGAAGAGGAGGAAAATTTTTCATCGGTGATGCAGATGACGTTCCAGCCAGGAAAGGACGTCCCGGTAGACCTGCTCCCGGTTGATTTCGTTGAGCATCTCGTGGCGTCCGTCGGGGTAGAGGGTGAGGGTCACGTCGGAGACGCCGGCCTTGCGGAAGGCGTCGGCCACTTTTTTTACCCCGGCGCCGCAGCTTCCCACCGGGTCCTGCTCTCCCGAGAAGAGGAGAACGGGCGTGTGGGGGTCCATATTGGCGATGTTTTTGGGGTTGCCGATGAACTGGAGGCCCCCCATCATATCGCGGAACATCCCCACGGTGGGCACGAAGCGGCACAGCGGGTCCGCCACATAGGCGTCCACCACGGCGGTGTCCCGGCTGATCCAGTCGGCGTTGGTGCGGTTGGGCTTGAACTGCCGGTTGTAGGCCCCCAGAGAGAGGGAGGTGATAAACGCGCTGCGGGCGTTGGGGCCCTTCAGGGCGCAGAGAAGGGCGGCGGCCCACTTGCCGAAGGCGATGAGGGGGGCGCTCTCCTGGCCGGTGCCCGAGAGGATGGCCAGGTCCACGGTGCCCGGCCAGCGGATGAGATAGGTGCGCACCACAAAGGAGCCCATGGAATGGCCCATCAGGCAGTAGGGCAGACCGGGATACTGGGCGTCCATCCGGGAGCGCAGGGCCAGCACGTCCCAGGCCAGGTGGTCCCATCCCTCCGTATCCCCCAAAAAGCCGTATTCCTCCGGCCCCTTGGCGGTTTTGCCGTGGCCCAGATGGTCGTGGCCGCAGACCACAAAGCCGGCCTCAGCCAAAAACCGGGCAAAGGCGTCATACCGGCCGATATATTCGGAGATTCCATGGACCAGCTGCACCACGCCTCTGGGCGAGCGCTCCGCCGGTGTCCAAAGAGCGGCGTGGACCTGGTGGCAGCCGTCGCTGGAGGGATAGGAAAATTCACGGAAGTTGACCATGGAAAAATCATGCTCCTTATGGTAAAATAATCTATATCATCAATGTTATCCGGGCCGGTGATGGACCGCCCGGCGTGGTTTGGTACCCACGGTAGTATAGTGTATCTGTCAGGCTCCCGTCAAGAGGGGCGTGAAAAGACCTGGAGACCAGATCCGGAAAGGAAGTATCCCATGAATGCAGTGGAACGATTTTTGAAGTATGTGACCTATGATACCCAGTCGGATGAACACAGCACCACCTTCCCCAGCAGCGCCAAGCAGAAGATACTGGGCGAGGCGCTGGCCGCCGAGCTGTCCCAGATGGGCTTGCAGGGGGCGCATATGGATCAGTATGGATATGTATACGGCTGGCTGCCCGCCACGCCCGGCTGTGAAGGGGTACCCTGCATGGGCCTCATCGCCCATATGGACACCTCCCCCAGCGCGCCCGGCGCCAACGTCAAGCCCCGTCTGGTCCGCTATGAGGGGGGCGACATCGTGCTCAATGCCGAGCGGGGGATCGTCATGAAGGCGGCGGATTTTGAGAGCCTGGCCAAATATCGGGGACAGGACCTGATCGTCACCGACGGCACCACCCTGCTGGGAGCGGATGACAAGGCCGGCGTGGCCGAGATTTTTACCGCCGTAGAGTATCTGGCTTCCCACCCGGAGATCCCCCACGGCCGCATCGCCGTGGGCATCACCCCCGATGAGGAGGTGGGCCAGGGCGCAGACCACTTCGATGTGGAGGGCTTCGGCGCGGCGGTGGCCTACACCGTGGACGGCGGCGAGCTGGGCGAGATCGAATACGAGAACTTCAACGCCGCCGCCGCCGCGGTCACCATCCACGGGGTCAACATCCATCCCGGCTCGGCCAAAAACAAGATGAAAAACGCCCTTCTCATTGCCCACGACTATGTGGGCCTGATGCCTCCGGCAGAGACCCCCGCCCATACCGAGGGGTATGAGGGGTTCTACCACCTCAGCGAGCTGGCGGGCGACGAGACCAAGACGGTGCTGCAATATATCATCCGCGACCACGACCGGGCCAAGTTTGAAGCCCGCAAGACCTTCCTCCTCCGCGCCGCCGACTATCTCAACCAGCGGTACGGCGCGGGCACCGTGGAGGTGGCGCTGAAGGACCAGTATTACAACATGCGGGAGCAGATCGAGCCCCATATGTATCTGATCCTGAAGGCCAGGGCCGCCATGGAGGCGGTGGGCATCACGCCCATGGAGGTGCCCATCCGGGGCGGTACCGACGGCGCGCGGCTCTCTTATATGGGTCTGCCCTGTCCCAACCTGTGTACCGGCGGCGTCAACTTCCACAGCGTCCACGAGTACATCCCCACCGCGGCCCTGGAGCAGATGACCCAGGTGCTCATCCGCCTGGTCACGGCGGAGCCCAAACGGTAATCCCACGTTCAGACCCGGCGTCCCGCTTTGGGACGTCGGGTCTGCTGTTTTATTTTTTCAAAATGGGGCTTGACAAAATAGAATATTAGAATATAATAATATTAGAAAATGAAGATGAACGAAAGGAGAACACCCGTGGAGGAAATGCTATATGAGCAGCGGGCGGAGCTGCTGAAGGCCCTGGCCCATCCGCTGCGGCTCCAGATCGTCCGTGGGCTGCTGCGCTGCGGCTGCCGCAACGTGGGGTGCATGGAGGCGGGGACGGGACGTTCTCAGTCCTGTATCTCCCAGCACCTGGCGAAGCTGAAGGCCGCCGGCATTGTAAAGGCGGAACGGGCGGGCAACGAGGTCTATTATGAAATCGCGGACCGCCGGGTGGCGGTACTCATGGACGCGCTCTTTGGGGACGGAGAGGAGGAGAGCTGATGGCGTACGACATCATTGTGGTAGGCAACGGCCCGGCTGGGCTGTCGGCGGCGGTCCAGGCCAAAGCCAGAGGGAAAAAGGTGCTGGTGGTAGGCGGCGCGCCGTCGGACATCCAGCTTGCCAAGGCGGGGCTGGTGCGCAACTATCTGGGTATGCCCGATCTTTCGGGCGCGGAGATGATGGAGCGCTTTCGCAGCCACGCCCGGGAGATGGGCGCGGAGCTGCGGACCGGCCGGGTGCTGGGCGTGATGCCGCTGGGAGAATTCTTCTTGGTGAGCATCGGCAGTGAAGTGGAGGAGGCCGGGGCGGTGGTATTGGCCACCGGCGTCTCCTACGGAGCCAAGCTCCCCGGCGAGGAGCAGTTCCTGGGACGAGGGGTGAGCTACTGCGCCACCTGCGACGGGATGCTCTACCGGAACAAGGACATCGTGGTGGTGGGCAGGTCGGCCCAGGCGCCGGAGGAGGCCAATTATCTCCAGAAAATTGGCTGCCGGGTGACCTATGTGTCCAACGGCCCCCGCCCGGCGGAATTGAGCGGGGAGATTCCATACCGGACGGCCGCCAGGCTGGAAGTGGTGGGAGGGCAGACGGTGACGGCCCTGAAGGCTGACGGGGAAGAGATTCCCTGCGCGGGACTCTTTCTCCTGCGGGCGGCGGCGTCGCCGGTGGATCTGGTTCCCGGACTGGCCGCCGACGGGCCCTATGTACAGGTGGACCGCAATATGGCCACCTCCATACCCGGTCTCTTTGCCGCCGGCGACTGTGTGGGCCAGCCCCTCCAGATTTCCAAGGCGGTGGGAGAGGGCATGATAGCCGGCCACCGGGCCTCGGAATATGTAGATCAACACAAAAAAGGATAAAATCAAACCAACAGGACAAACAGAAAGGAAGTTATCATTATGGCAGTGCAGCATTTCAATCAGGCGAGCTTCAACAACGCGATTTCCGGCAATCATCTGGTGCTGGTGGACTTCTGGGCCACCTGGTGCGGTCCCTGCCGGATGCTGGCCCCGGTCATCGAGCAGCTGGGCGCCCAGTATGAGGGCAAGGTGGTCGTGGGCAAGGTGGATACCGATGAGCAGCCCGCTCTGGCCATGCAGTTCGGCATCATGAGCATCCCCACCGTCATTCTCTTCAAGGACGGGAAGGAAGTGGAGCGCAAGGTGGGCGTCATGCCCGCCCAGGTGTACAGCCAGATGCTGGATGCCGCCCTGTAAGCAGCAAAACGGAACAGGACCTGCCGCCTTTGGGGACGGCAGGTCCTGTTTTTGCTCAGGGCTGGAAATCCTTGTCAGGGAACAGGGGGTAGTCGGTACCGCCGATGGTGATGGAGGAGATACGGCTCAAATCAAGGGCCTGCTGGGGGACAAAACGGTAAATTTGCGTTCCGGCGTAGATGGCGTCGTTGTCGTTGCTGGCCTCGATCCATGTACCGGCATACGCCCGGGGCAGCTGGTCCAGCGCCGTCTGGGTCCCGTCCGTGTCGTGGAGCGCCGCGCCGAAGAGGGTCTGGTTCACCGCCAGATACCAGCTGTTGTAAAAAAGCATCTCCGCAAACCATTCCATATCGTCATCCGTGGGCCCGTTCCATTCTGGGGTCAGCCGGTCCACATGGGAGAGGGCCGTCCATTGGTCCAGGGAGGGGGTTTCCAGCTGGACTTCGATATATCCGGCATAGAGGGAGACCCGGGTGATCCGGCCCTTTGATGCGTAGTCGGGAAGCTTCGCAAGGTCAGCGGACTCCAACTCAGATTCCAACTGCTTTTTGGTGTTTGTTACGGCAATATCCGTGGAGAGGGAGACGCACTGACTGTCTGTGACGGGGACGGTCACGGGCGCATAGCGCCGTTCCACCTCGAAATGGTGGTAGAGCGTCAAGGTCAGGTCCACCGCTTCCAACCCTTCCAGATCGGATCCGGACAGGGATACCTTGACCAGGGCGGTCTGGGTTTCGGGGTCGTAGCCGGTCTGCTGGACCAGCTAGGTGCATCCCCGTGGGTCAATGCTGCAATCCCACTCATACTGGTAAGAGCCGTTTTTCGCCAGGACGGCCGCCATATCCGCCGGAATGGGGGATACCTCCAGATAGGCGCAGAGCTGGTCGCCGGAGCAGAGGGTGGAGGCAAGACGCACGGGGGAGGACTGGGCCGTCTGCGTGGTGTCATATTCGGTCCACTCTGGGATGGGGGCGGTGGGGGAGATGCCCATGTCGGCTCTGGCCGCGTCCCGCAGGGTAACGCCAATGGCCACGGCGGCCACGCAGAAGAGAGAAAGGATCGCCGCCGCGATGAGCAGACCCCGCGCGAAACGGCCCGACGGTTTGCCCGGCGCGTTTTTTACGGTGCGCTTTGCCCTGACCAGGGCCTGGATGCGGGACGCGGAAAGGGGTGTGACGCCGTCCAGCGGGACGGATGCGTCACGATAGGCGTCCAGCAGATCCGAAATATCACGTTTCATTCAACGACCCCTCCTTTGAAAGCAGTTCTTTCAATTTGATTCGGCCTCTTCTCAATTTGGTTTTTACGGTGGACTCCTTGAGTCCCATACAGGCGGAGATCTCCCTGACGGTCTGGGCGTAGTAGTAGTGCCGCAAAAAGACCTCCCGGTCCTCCGGGGGCAGGGCGTCCACCGCCTGACGGACGAGGGCCTGCTCCTCGGCTCGCTCCACATCGTCCGCGGGGTCGCCGGTTCCGGGCAGTTCCAGGACGCTTTCCTCCAGAGGAATGGTCTTTCCCAGCTCCCGCAGCTTGTTTTTGGCCTTGTTGCGGGCCACCGCCCCCAACCAGCCCTTTACATGGCCGGCTTTTAGATCGGAAGCCTGATTCCAGGCGGCCAAAAAGACGTCGGCCACCACCTCCTCTCCGTCCTGGGGAGTCATGGCGCTGCGCAGGATATTCCACACGATGACGGAGATATAGGGGAGATAGCAGGCCATGAGCGCTTCCAGCCCGGAAGGATCGCCGGCCTTCATCCGCTGCAATATGATGGTTTCTCTCATAAACGGCTCCTAATTTTTTTTTGAAAGCTGCTTTCAACTCTAATATCACAGGAGAGCGGCGGATGGTTTCAAAAAAGCGCCCTGTTTTACCCGACAGACCGCCGGGCAAACAGGGCGTCCAAAATTCAGCGGGGAGACTTCAGCACCACCGGTCCCGTGGTCCACTCCCGCCCGCAGGGAAGGACCTCTGGAAAGCACAGGCCGTAGAGGTCGGTGGAGCGGCTTTCCAACATAAAAAGCTGCCGGGCCGCATCCGGAAGGGACCGGGCGTGGGCGGGCTTGGTGAGGACGGGGAGGGCGGCGGAGGTACGCATCCGGGCCAATAAGCCCTGTCCTCTGGAGGAGCAGCCCAAAACCCGCAGATAGAGCGGATGGGGGGGCCGGTCCGCGGCGGTCAGGCCCAGAAAGGCCCAGATCAAAAGCCGCCGCAGCCGGGCCAGGGTGTAGCGTTTGGTTTTTGCCCGCGCCAGGAATTCCGATGGAGCCACGGCTTCGGCGGCGGCTTTTACCAGGCGGTCGGGCAGACCTTCGGCGTCGCCGCTGTCGGGGAGGGCGGCCCAATCCGCCCGGGTCAGGGTGCGGACTTTGGTCAAAATCGCCCGTTCGATGGAGGAAAGGTCCGCAAAGGGGCCGTGCCAGGGCTGGGTCAGATAGGGGGCGGCTTCCGCGGGCTGACCGGCGCGCAGCAGCGCCCGGAGGTGGGACGCCGAGGCGAAGCCGCCGGAGGCCCCGCCGTCGTGGTCCACGCCCGCCCGGGGGATGAGGACGGCGTCCATGCCGGGCGGCAGGGCGCGGAGGTATTCAATACCCAGGTTGGCGTTGGGACGGGAGAGGCAGGCGGCGGTCTCCGGACCGGCCAGGCGCTCCACCGCCTGCTGCCGGGCTACGGGAAAGGGAAGACCGCGGGTCACCCTCTCCCGGAGGAGTTTGGTATAACCTGCCCCGTCCAGGCAGGAAGCGGCGCGGCGCAGGACGGAGAGGTCGGCGCACTCGCTGCCGAAGGAGAGGGTATCCACCACGCCGGTGGCGCGGAGCAGTTCCACCGCCCCCCGGGCGAAGGATTCCGCCGACGCGCAGGCCCACACGGTGGGCAGTTCCAGCACCAGGTCCACGCCGCCCGCCAGGGCCGCCGCGGCCCGGGTCCACTTGTCGGCCAGGGCGCAGTCTCCCCGCTGGACCCAGTGCCCGCTCATGACGCACACCACGGGGCAGGTTTCGCCGAGAAGCTCTTTTGTGCGTTTCACATGGTGGGCGTGACCGCTGTGAAAGGGGTTGTATTCCGCCACGATTCCGGCTGCTGTCATGAAGTTGACCACCTTTTTACAGAAAAAATCAAGAAATTTCCCTAAAATACGGGTTGTTCTTTGACGTAAAATGGGATACAATAAGAAACAACGCCTGTTTTTCCCATTATACGATACGGCGGCCCGGCCGGCAAGCCGGGAATATCCAAAATCATAAAAGGAGCGTAATGTATCATGAAGGTTCTCGTCATCAACGCTGGCAGTTCTTCCCTGAAGTATCAGCTCATGGACCCCGATACCGAGGAGGTCTTTGCCAAGGGCCTGTGTGAGCGCATCGGCATCGACGGCCGCCTCACCCATAAGGTGCCCGCCACCGACGGCAAGTATGAGTTCGACATCCCCATGCCCACCCACGCCGAGGCCATCCAGGCGGTGCTGGACGCGCTGACCAGCGCCGAGCACGGCGTCATCAAGAGCATGGACGAGATCGACGCGGTGGGCCACCGTGTGGTCCACGGCGGCGAGAAGTTTGCCGGCTCCGTCAAGATCGACCAGGCGGTCATGGACGCTCTGGAGGAGTGCATCCCCCTGGCGCCTCTCCACAACCCCGCCAACATCACCGGCATCCGGGCCTGCCAGAAGGTCATGCCCAACGTGCCCATGGTGGGCGTGTTTGACACCGCCTTCCATCAGACCATGCCCGCCAAGAGCTACATTTACGCCCTGCCCTATGAGTACTATGAAAACGACAAGGTCCGCCGCTACGGCTTCCACGGCACCTCCCACAAGTATGTGGCCGGCCGTGCCGCCGCCATGCTGGGCCGTCCCATCGAGGAGCTGAAGATCATCACCTGCCACCTGGGCAACGGCTCCTCCGTCTCCGCCGTGGACGGCGGCAAGAGCATGGATACCTCCATGGGCTTCACCCCCCTGGCCGGCGTGCCCATGGGCACCCGCTCCGGCGATTTGGACGCCGGCATCCTGGAGTATCTGATGAACAAGTACGGCTATGACATCAAGGAGATGCTCAACATCCTGAACAAGAAGTCCGGCGTGCAGGGCATTTCCGGCGTCTCCTCCGACTTCCGTGATCTGGAGACCGCGGCCAAGGAGGGCAACGAGCGCGCCGCCCTGGCGCTGGAGGCCTTCCAGTACAGCGTGAAGAAGCTGGTGGGCGCGTACGCCGCCGCCATGGGCGGTGTGGACGCCATCGTCTTTACCGCCGGTGTGGGCGAGAACGACGGCCCCACCCGTATGGCCATCGCTTCCGGCCTGGAGTTCATGGGCGTGAAGATGGACGCCGAGGCCAACAACGTCCGGGGCAAGGAGGCGGTCATTTCCGCCGCCGACTCCAAGGTGAAGGTGCTCCTCATCCCCACCAACGAGGAGCTGATGATCGCCCGGGATACCGCCGAGATCGTGGGCAAGTAAGGAAAAAACAGGGATTTGGTCCCTGCCGCCGGAAGGCGGCAGGGACCGTTCTTTTTGGATGGGATAGATAAAAAACCGACGTATGCGAGATATCATTTTATCGCTATCGACAAAAATACGAAGGCATATTTGCATTATATTGGCGAAAAACAGCGGAAAAATGCAAGAAAAAAATCAGAAGCGGTCCAGAAAAAATTTATACTTGCGCATTTTACTGTGATAAAGTATAATAGACGGCAGATTGAATACCCGGCTTTGGGTAGGAGAGAATCTTGGAGGCGCAGACTGGAAGACAGACCGCGTCCTCTCAGCAAAGGAGTTTTTATTATGGCTTTCAAAAATGCGTATCTTCAGGGACTCTACGAGCGCGTGGCCCAGAAGGACCCCGACCAGGCCGAGTTCCTGCAGGCGGTCCGGGAAGTGCTGGAATCTCTGGAGCCTGTGGCTGAGCAGCGCCCCGACCTGGTGGAGGCCGGTGTGTTTGAGCGCATCGTGGAGCCCGAGCGGGTGCTCATGTTCCGGGTGCCCTGGGTGGACGATAACGGCAAGGTGCAGGTCAACCGCGGCTTCCGTGTACAGTTCAACTCCGCCATCGGCCCCTACAAGGGCGGTCTGCGCTTCCATCCCAGCGTGAATCTCTCCATCATCAAGTTCCTGGGCTTTGAGCAGATCTTTAAGAACAGCCTCACCGGCCTGCCCATGGGCGGCGGCAAGGGCGGCTCCGACTTTGACCCCAAGGGCAAGTCTGACGCCGAGGTCATGCGGTTCTGCCAGTCCTTCATGACCGAGCTGCAGCGCCACATCGGCGCCGACACCGACGTGCCCGCCGGCGACATCGGCGTGGGCGGTCGTGAGATCGGCTTCATGTTCGGTCAGTATAAGCGCCTGCGCAACGAGTTTACCGGCGTGCTCACCGGCAAGAAGGTGGGCGCCGGCGGCTCCCTGGCCCGTACCGAGGCCACCGGCTACGGCCTTTGCTACTTTGCCGACGAGATGCTCCGGGCCAACGGCAAGTCCTTTGAGGGCCAGAAGGTGGTCATCTCCGGCAGCGGCAATGTGGCCATCTACGCCAATCAGAAGGCCACCCAGTTGGGGGCCACTGTCATCGCCATGAGCGATTCCAACGGCTATATCGTGGACGAGAACGGCATTGACTACAAGATCATGCAGGAGATCAAGGAAGTCAAGCGGGCCCGCATCAAGACCTATCTGGACTATGTGCCCACCGCCAAGTACGTGGAGGGCTGCCGCGGCATCTGGACGGTGCCCTGTGACATCGCGCTGCCCTGCGCCACCCAGAACGAGCTGGATCTGGAGGGCGCCAAGGCCCTGAAGGCCAATGGCTGCTACGCCGTGGCCGAGGGCGCCAACATGCCGTCTACCCTGGAGGCCGTAAACTTCTTCCTGGAGAACGGTATGCTGTTTGGTCCCGCCAAGGCCGCCAACGCGGGCGGCGTGGCCACCTCCGGTCTGGAGATGTGCCAGAACTCCGCCCGTCTCTTCTGGACCTTTGAAGAGGTGGACGAGAAGCTGCACAACATCATGAAGGACATCTATGCCAACGCCGCCGCCGCCGCCAAGGCGTACGGCATGGAGGGCAACCTGGTGGCCGGCGCCAACATTGCCGGCTTCCTGAAGGTAGCCGAGGCCATGGCCTGGCAGGGCGTCTGCTGATTGCGTCAATTGATTTTCAGGTCCGCTGGGAGGGTTCCTCCCGGCGGACCTCTCCTTGTATATATAGAAGGATCGTATTTGAGAGAGGGGAAGGGATTGGATGTCCAAGGTACGGGACTTTGTTTACGCGGTATTGGCAGGGGTGAGCATCTCCATCGGAGGGGCGGTCTATCTGTCCGTGGACAATAAGGCAGTGGGTGCGCTGCTCTTTTCGGTGGGGCTTTTTACGGTCTGCGCCTTTGGCCTGAACCTGTTTACCGGCAAGGTGTGCTACTGGCCGGGCAAGGGCGCGGCTTACGGCGGCTGGCTGGCGTTGGTGTGGCTGGGCAACCTGGCGGGGGCGGAGGTCACCGGCCTGCTGCTCCGGGCGACCCGGACGGGGGCCGCGCTGGCGGAGAAGGCGGCCGGGCTGTGTGAGACCAAATTGGGGGACAGTCTGCCGTCCATTTTTCTTCTGGCGGTTTTCTGCAATATGCTGATTTACATTGCGGTGGAAAACTACCGCAGTAATCCCCATGAGTTGGGGAAGTATCTGGGCATCGTCTTTGGAGTGGTGGTGTTTATCCTATGTGGGTTTGAGCACTGCGTGGCCAATATGTTTTACTTTGCCGTAGCCAACGTGTGGAGCGGCAAGACGGCGCTCTATCTGCTGGTGATGACGGCGGGCAACACGGCGGGCGGATTGGTCTTTCCGCTGTGCGCCAGACTTGGGATAAAAAATAAAAATTAAGGGTTGACAATTGGGGAAACCCATGGTAATATATATTTCGTTCCGAGCCAAGCGAAAGCGGTCGGACGAAATGCGCGAGTGGTGGAATTGGCAGACTCGCTAGATTCAGGTTCTAGTGTGCATTACGCACGTGCGGGTTCAAGTCCCGCCTCGCGCACCAGTCAAGGTAATCCGAACTTGTTTCCCAAAAGGAGACGAGTTCGGATTCTTTGTTTTATTCCAAAAACGCGGACAGGGAGGAGCATATGCAGACATCGGCACAGTTGAAAGAGCTGCTGGCCCGGATCGACCGAAAAGGGTATCCGGCCTATAAGGACACCAAGGGGAGCTATCGCTTCCCGGAGTATGTGCTGTCCATTGACCACGTCCAGGGGGACCCCTTTGCGGCGCCTTCCAAGGTGAGCGTCCGGGTAGAGGGAAAGAGGGCGGGCTTTCCGGCGGCGCTGTACCAAAGCCCCTGCCGGCGGACGGCCCTTGCCGACGCGCTGCTCCGGGGCTTTGGGCGGCAGACGGAGCGGTATTCCTTTCAGGCCAAGGGCTCGGGCCGCAGCGGTCTAATTTCGGTCAGCCGCTGCGGGCAGGAGGTGCTGGAACGGACCGCCTGCCGGATCGACCCGGAGAGCGGCGGGGTGCTGCTCCGGCTGGAGGTGGGCTTTCCCGCCAACGGGCGGACCATCAACGCGAGGGAGTTGGAGAAGATCCTCTTTGAACTGCTGCCCCGCTGTGTGTCGGCCTCTCTGCTCTACCGGAACCTGGACGCAAAGTTCTTACAGGCCGTGGCCGCGCTGGCGGAGGACCAGGCGTATATCCGCCAAAAACTGCCGGAGCTGGGGCTGTGCGCCTTTGTGGCGGACGGCAGCATTTTGCCCCGGTTGTCCGGCGTGTCCGCGCTGCCTATGAAGGACGCGGTGCCCTTCCGGTCGCCCGCCTCTCTGGCGGTGACGCTGGAGCTGCCGCATCGGGGCAAGATCACCGGTATGGGCGTTCCCAAGGGCGTGACCCTCGTTGTGGGCGGGGGATATCACGGCAAGTCCACGCTGCTCAAGGCGCTGGAGCTGGGGGTGTACGACCACATCGCCGGGGACGGACGGGAGTACGTGGTCACCGACGGCACGGCGGTTAAGATTCGCGCCGAGGATGGGCGGAGTATCCGCAAGACGGACATCTCCCTTTTCATCAACGGCCTGCCCAACGGGAAGGACACCCGCCGTTTTGACACCGAGGACGCCAGCGGCAGTACCTCCCAGGCGGCCAATGTGGTGGAGGCCATAGAGGCGGGGGCGTCCCTGCTCCTGATGGACGAGGACACCAGCGCCACCAATTTCATGGTGCGGGACGCCCTGATGCAGCAGGTCATCCACCGGGATAGGGAGCCCATCACGCCCTTCTTGGAGCGCATCCGCGGACTGTATGAGGACCAGGGGGTTTCCACCATCCTGGTGGCGGGCAGCTCTGGGGCCTATTTCCACGTTGCCGATACCATTGTACAAATGGACCGGTATGAGCCGCGGGACATTACGGCCCAGGCCAAAGAGGCGGCCAGCGCTTTCCCGCTGGAAGTGCCGCCCCGGACAGCGGCCGGCGCGCCGCGCTTTGACCGGCGGCCCCAGGCGTCCCGGGAGTTTCAGGGCGGCGAGCGGGTCAAGCTCAAGGCTTTGGGCCGGGATGGGGTGTCGGTCAACCGGGAGACGGTGGACCTGCGGTATGTGGAGCAGCTGGCCGACGGAGAGCAGTGCGCGGCGCTGGGATATGCGTTGGTTTATGCCCAGCGGCATTGGATGGACGGACGGCGGACGCTCCGGCAGATCGTAGAGGAGCTGGAGGGGCTGATGGCGGAGCAGGGGCTGGAGGGCCTGTGGGAGGGGAGTTCCAATGGGATGCCGCTGGCCCGGCCGAGAAGGCAGGAGCTGTTTGCCATGTTCAACCGGTACAGAGGGCTGAAGCTGTCGTAAGGAGAGATGGAGAGATATGGAGCGGAAATGTTATCCAACGCCCAAGGGGACCATCTGTTACTGGGTGAATGAGGAAGCGGGGGAGGGGCCCACCCTGGTTTTTCTGCCCGGCCTGACCGCGGACCGCCGGCTGTTTGCCCCGCAGCTGGCCTATTTTGCCAAGAAATACCGCTGTTTGGTGTGGGACGCCCCGGGACATGGGGCTTCCCGTCCCTTTGCGCTGGATTTCACCCTGATGGACGCGGCAAACTGGCTGTACGCCATTTTGGAGCGGGAGCAGGCGGCGCCCTTTTATCTGGTGGGGCAGTCCATGGGGGGCTACGTGGCCCAGTGCCTGATGGAAGCCCACCCCGGTACGGCGGGCGGCTTTATGGCCATCGACTCGGCCCCTCTCCAACGGCGCTATGTCACAGCGCTGGAGCTCTGGCTGCTGCGCCATTGTGAACCGGTATACCGGCTTTATCCGTGGGCGCGCCTGTGCCGGGACGGGGCGCGGGGCTGCGCCGTCACGGAAGAGGGACGGCGCAACATGGCGGAGATGATGGCGGAATATACCAAGGAGGAGTATTGCAGGCTGGCGGGGCATGGATTCCGGATGCTGGCCCAGGCCATGGCGGCGGATCGGCCCTATCGGATCGATTGTCCGGCTCTACTGCTGTGCGGCATGGAGGACCGGGCGGGATCTGCCCGGCGGTATAACCAGGCGTGGGCGAGGGAAACGGGGTTGACGCTGGTGTGGATCGAGGGCGCGGGACACAACGCCACGGTGGACCGTCCGGAGACGGTGAACCGGGCGCTGGAGGCCTTTGTGGCCTCGGCGGAGGCCGAACGGATGCGGCGCGGCGTTCGTTGAGCAGCGGACAAATGTACATATATGCCGGGAATAAGGCAAAAAGCTTGACGGAAACGGGGATACATGGTAAGATGTTCCCGCAAGAAAGGCGCCGGAAGAGGAGAAGGTTCGGATGGTTTTGACGGAATTTTCCGTGCCATATGGAATAGAGGAGGACATGCTTACGCTGTAAGTATGTCCTTTTTTCTGCCTCGAACGGCAGGAGAGAAACAAGGAGGCTGTGTCACATGAAGACAGATATCGAGATCGCCCAGGCCGCGGAAATGCTGCCCATCACCCAGATTGCCCGGGAGCTGGGGGTGTCGGAGGAGACGCTGGAGCCCTACGGCCGGACCAAGGCCAAGCTGGACCTGAACGCCCTGCGGGACCTGCCCCGAAAGGCCAAGCTGATCCTGGTCACAGCCATCAATCCTACTCCCGCCGGCGAGGGCAAGACTACCACCAGCGTGGGTCTGGCCGACGCGCTGCGCCGGCTGGACAAGAAGGTGGTGCTCTGCCTGCGGGAGCCCTCTCTGGGTCCCGTGTTCGGCGTGAAGGGCGGCGCTGCCGGCGGCGGCTACGCCCAGGTAGTGCCCATGGAGGAGATCAACCTGCATTTTACCGGCGACTTCCACGCCATCGGCGCGGCGAACAATTTGCTGGCCGCGATGCTGGATAACCACATCCAGCAGGGCAACGCCCTGGACATCGACGTGCGCAAGATCACCTGGAAGCGCTGTGTGGATATGAACGACCGTCAGCTGCGCAACATCGTCTGCGGTCTGGGCGGCAAGGTCAACGGCGTGCCCCGGGAGGACGGCTTTGACATCACCGTGGCCAGCGAGATCATGGCGGTGCTCTGTCTGGCCACCAGCCTCACCGACCTGAAGGCGCGGCTGGGCCGCATGGTGGTGGCCTACACCCGGGACGACCGCCCCGTCACCGCCCACGACCTGAAGGCTGACGGCGCCATGGCGGCCCTTCTGAAGGACGCCATCAAGCCCAACCTGGTCCAGACCCTGGAGCACACCCCTGCCATCGTCCACGGCGGTCCCTTTGCCAACATTGCCCACGGCTGCAACTCCATCATGGCCACCGAGACCGGCCTGAAGCTGGGGGACTATGTGGTCACCGAGGCGGGCTTCGGCGCCGACCTGGGTGCGGAAAAGTTTTTGGACATCAAGTGCCGGGCCGCCGGCTTTGCCCCCAGCGCCGTGGTGGTGGTGGCCACCGTCCGGGCCCTCAAGCACCACGGGGGCGTTGCCAAGGCCCAGCTGAATGAGGAGAACCTGACCGCGCTGGAGACCGGCCTGCCCAACCTGCTCCAGCACGTGGAGAACATCACCCAGGTCTACGGCCTGCCCTGTGTGGTGGCCATCAACGCCTTCCCCACCGACACCGCCGCCGAGCTCAAGCTGGTGGAGGACAAGTGCCGGGAACTGGGGGTCAACGTGGCGCTCAGCGAAGTGTGGGCCAAGGGCGGAGAGGGCGGCATTGCCCTGGCCGAAGAGGTGGTGCGGCTGTGCGGCCAGCCCAGCCAGTTCCGCTACTGCTACGAGACCGACGCCTCCATCGAGGAAAAGCTCAACGCCATTGCCAAGCGCATCTACCATGCCGACGGGGTGGACCTGACCCCCAACGCCAAAAAGCAGCTCAAGCAGCTCACCGACCTGGGCTATGATAAGCTGCCCATCTGCATGGCCAAGACCCAGTATTCCTTCTCCGACGACCAGACCCTGCTGGGTGCGCCCAAGGGCTTCCGGGTGACGGTGCGCAATCTGAAGGTTTCGGCGGGCGCGGGCTTTATTGTGGCCCTCACCGGCGACATTATGACCATGCCCGGCCTGCCCAAGGTCCCCGCGGCGGAGAAGATCGACATCGACGAAAACGGCGTCATCTCCGGCCTGTTCTGATCCCATCCATTGACCCAAAAAAAGGCGGTCAGGAAGCGAAAGGTGCTCCTGACCGCCTTTTTCTTTATTTTTTCTGTTTCCAGGCCAGCTTTTCCAGACACACATAGGTGTCATCTCCGCCGTGCATGGGAGCTTCCCCGGCTTCCCGGTAGCCCAGCTTTTGATAAAAGGCCCGGGCGGGCTGATTGCCCGCATAGGTGTCCAGCCGCAGGACCCGGCAGCCCATCCCGGCGGCCATGCCCTCGGCAAAGGCGATCATTTTCCGCCCAAATCCCCGGCGGGCGATGACCGGGTGGACGGCCAGGGTGCGGGGGACCAGCACCTCTTTGGGGGGCGCGGTCACGGCCCAGGGAATGACGCCGTACTCCGGGGGCTGCTGCTGGTCCAGGATGATGGCGGCGGCCACCTCTCCCCCCTGAATGTCCACATAGAGGGTCCCCGCCTCCATAGCCTCCTGAGCGATGGCCTGGGTGGGGTAGACGTCCCGCTTCCAGGTGGTGCAGGGGGAATCGGACCCCTCCTCCCGGCGGAAAATGGCGTCATAAACATCCCAAACACCGTCCAAATCGGCGGGGGCAGCTTTGCGGATCATAGGCAACGCTCCTTTCTTTGCTTTGAGTATAGCGGCTTTACCGGGGAAAGTCAAAGAGAAACGCTCTTTACAGCCAAAGAAAAAGGTGGTGCTCTAACAAAGCGTTAGGCATAAAAACGAATTGTTAGAGCGAGGGGGAATCCGCCGTGGAACGCGGCCGTACCAAAGAGATTTTAGGACTGGGCATTTTATCGTCCATGTTTTTTGCCGTTACCTTCATTCTGAACCGGAGCATGAATTTGTCCGGCGGCTTCTGGGTGTGGAGCGCGGTGCTGCGCTATGTGTTTTCTCTGCCCATTTTGCTGGCGCTGGTGGGGCTGCGGGGCAAATTAAGGCCGGTGTGGGCGTCCATCCGCCGGTCACCGGGGGCGTGGCTGCTGTGGAGCACGGTGGGCTTCGGACTTTTCTACGCGCCTCTCACCTGGGCCTCTGATTTTGGGCCGTCGTGGATGACGGTCTCCCTGTGGCAGTTGACCATTGTGGCGGGTGTCTTTCTCAATCCGCTGTTTGGGAAGCCCGTTCCGCTGAAAAGTCTGGGCGCGGTGGCGGTGATTTTACTGGGGGTGGTACTGCTCCAGAGCCAGGAGATCGTCTCCAACGGCGGCGGCGGAAGAGACGCCCTCATCTGTGTGGGGCTCATCGCCATTGCGGCGGTGACCTATCCGCTGGGCAACCGGAAGATGATGGCCCTGTGCGGCGGGGAGCTGGACACCACCCAGCGGGTGCTGTGGATGACGGTGTGCAGTGTGCCCTTCTGGTTGGTTTTAGGGGGGATTGGCGGCGCGGTGCGGGGCCTGCCCAGCCCGGAGCAGGCGGTCCAGGCGCTGATGGTGGCGGTTTTCTCGGCGGTGGTGGCCACGCTGCTTTTTTTCCAGGCCACCCATCTGGCCCGGAACGACCCCCGGCAGCTCTCGCTGGCGGAGGGTACCATTGCCGGTGAAATTATTTTCACCCTGCTGGGCGGGGTGCTGCTCCTCCACGACCCGCTGCCCGGCGGGATACAATGGGTGGGCATTGGGGTGATCCTGCTGGGGATGCTCCTCAACTGCCGGGCAGCCCGGTAAAAGCGAACACCCGCCGTCCCATTCGGACGGCGGGTGTTCTGTATAAAGAGGAAATAGAGAATAGCGTAGGGAGTTAGGCCAGGTCGGCCTCCTGCTGGGTGAGGAGGGAGACGAAGCGCATGAGCATGGCGGCCACCTCGGCCCGGGAGGTGTCGGCCTCGGGGCGGAGCTTACCGTCGCTGCCCTGGAGGATGCCGTTATCGGCGGCCCAGGTCATGGCGTCGGCGGCCCAATCGGAGACGCTGCCGGCGTCCTGGAAACGGCCGTCCAGGGCGTCGCCGGCGGCGGTGTCCACACCCAGGGACTGGGCGTAGCGGTAGAGCATGACAGCCAGGCTCTCCCGGGTGATGGCGCCGTCGGGCTGGAAGCTGCCGGAACCGGTGCCGCCGGCGATGCCGGCGGAGACGGCCCAGTCCACGGCGTCGGTGTACCAGGCGCTGCCGGAGACATCGGAAAAGGCGGTATTGCTGGTGTGGGCGGGGGTCCCTTCCAGACGGTAGAGCACCGTCACCAGCATGGAGCGGGTCATGGTCTGGGTGGGGGCGAAGTTGTCATTGCCGACGCCGTTGAAGAGGTTACGGCTGGCGGCGAACTGAACGGGAGCGGCGAACCAGGCGTCGCTGTCCACATCGCCGAAGGTCTTGGTGTTGTCCACGATCTCCACGGTGGCGGAGCTTTCCAGGCGGACGGCCAGGCCGTTTTCGGTGAGGGCGGTCTTGGTCAGAATCTCGCGGGAGCCGTCGTCGTGGACCAGGACGGCCACGGTGCCGTCGTTGGCCAGGCAGGGGATGGTAACGGTCACGCCGCGCACGCCCTGGGGCACGGTGACGGTGGCGGTGACCTTGCCGTCGGAGGTGGTATTCACCTGGGTGACGGTGCCGGTCTTTTCGTCGGTCACGGTAGTGGTTTCGGCGGGGGACGCGTCGGGCGTCTCCACGGGCAGGGAGTCGCCGTCAGCGCCGGAACCGCCGCCGGAGTTACCGCCGCCGGAACCGGAACCGGAGCCGGAGCTGCCGCCGGAGCCGGAACCGGAACCACCGCCGCTGGGCTCATCGGGGATGGGATTGGAGACCTCCTCCTCGGCATTGGGGACGGCGTTCATCTTGGCAGAAGCCGCTTCCTTTGCGGCGGCGACCGCCTGAGTGCTGGAAGCGGACTCCACAGCGGCTGCGCCGTCGGTGTGGGCCTTCTCCAGAGCGGCCTTGCCCTTTTCGGAGTAAAGGGAGAGGTCAAAGCCGGTGTAAGCGGTGCTCAGCTCGGAGACAGCGCTGCGCTTGGCCTCGGCCAGGGCCTGACGGTCGGTCAGATCGGTGGACAGAGAAGCGTCAATGTGTTTGGACTGCTCGGCGGGCAGGGAAGTATAACCCTCCGCGGCGCTGCGGTAGGCTTCCACATCGGTGGAACGGACCTCGCTCATGGATTTTTGGGAGATGCCGTCCAGATTCACCACCCACTGGGCGGCGGCGCGGAGGTTTTCCAGCTGGGCGGCTTCGGCGGTCAGGGAGGAGAGCACGCTGGCGGTGACCGCCTCCAGATCCTCCTCATTGGAGAGCTCGGAGAATTCCTTCAGCCCCTCACCGGTGAGGGCATCGTAGGCATCACCGGCCTTCTGGAGGAGGTCGGCGGCGTTGGCGGCGTTGACCGCGTTGCCGCTGAGCTTGCCCAGCACCTCCTGATGGGCGTGCTTGAAGCCGTTGGATACCTCGGCCTCACGCTGGGCCCTGGTAGCCACGTTGGCCATATCTCCCTCGCAGGTGGTGACAATGGCGTCCATGTCACCGGTATCGTCGGTCTGACCGATCTGCTCCACCGCCTGGTTGTAGATGAAGTTTAGATAACCCCAGTCCTCGGTGGTGTAATTGCTGGAGGAATAAGCGGCAAAGCTCTGGGCCAGAGACGCCAGACGGGTGGCCTGTTCGCCCTCGGCGCTGAGGGTCCACACGGCGTAGAGAGTGACCGTGCCGTCCGCGTCGCCGCTGAGACCCTGGACCTGGCTGCCGGCGGCGTAGAGTACGGGGCCTTCGGCGGAAGAAGCCCAGCCGGCCAGCGTCAGATTTTCCTCGGTATCATTGGTAAAGCCTTCGCTGGGCAGGGTAACCTTCTGGTCAAAGGAGACGGAATCCTCACTGGCGGAGCCAGAGCCGCCGTTGGCGTCAAAGGTGATGGAGTAGGTGATGGGCTTCCACTGGGCGTAGAGGGTCACCCGCTGGCCGTCGTACTTTTTGCCCAGACCAACGATCTGCGCCTTATCTTCGTAGGAAGTGCCGAATCCGTTGGCCTGAGTGTTCCAGCCGTTGAAGGTGTAGCCGTAGCGGGTAAAGGAGTTGGCGGGGACAGAGACTTCCTGACCATAGGCGCCGCTGATGGCCGCCATGCTTCCGCTGCCGCCGTTGGCGTTGAAGGAGACAGTGAAGCGGTTGGCGACGCCCTGACTGGTCAGGGTCTGTCCGTTGAGCTGGATGGTGTCGCCGACAGGGGAGCCGTTCTGGAGCCACTGGACCCGTTCAAAACCGTCGGTGGGATTCTGGGCGGCAAAATTGGAGCTATCCACAGAGAAGCCGGAGATATTTGGGAGAATAATGGTTTTCAGATTATTGTTGGTGGCGGTAAAGCCCAGACCGGTGAGCTTGGTATTGGCGCTCAGGTTCAGCTCGGTGAGGAGGTTGAAATCCACATAGAGATAACCCAGCTCGGTGAGCTTGCTCACGTCCAGAGTGCGCAGCAGGTTACCCGACAAATCCACGCCCTGGAGCTTGGTGTTGGCGCTCAGGTCCAGCGTCTCCAGTTGGTTATTGCTGCAATTGAGGGCGCGGAGGTTGGGAAAGCGGTCAATGCCAGCCAGACTTTTGATCCCCTGTGCGGAGACATTGATGGAGCGCACGGAGGCCAGTTCCTCGTCGGTCAGGATACCGTCGGCGCCGATGCCGTTGAGGTTGGAGGAATCTTGGAGCCACTTCTGGAAGTTGACGTCGGTAAAGACCTCCCCGATCTTGACGCCGCTGGCGTCGCGGACCTCCACCGCCAGCGCGGGGACAATCAGCTGACCGGTCATCAGAGCGGCGGCCAGAGCGGCAGTAACGCGATTAGATATAGGTTTCATATTTCCTCCTAATTAAATCACCATAAAAAATAATGTAACCATTTGATGAGGCAATTATAGCCGCCTTCGCCGCCGCTGTCAATAGCAAACTGATAAAAAAACATCAGAAAAAGGCCGCTCCCTTTTGTGAAGGAAGCGGCCTTTTGACGAAACGGAAGCGGCTCAGTTCTGAGGGTCGTCGTCGCTGTGGATGTGAGTGATGTTGTCGGCGGAGGTGTCGGCCTCAGCGTCGGTCTCAGCCTCAGCCTCGGCGGCCTGACGGACGGCCTCCTCTTCGGCGTCCAGCTGGGCCAGACGGCGGCGAAGCGCCTCCCGCTCCTCGGCGGTCATGGCGTCCACGGTGGCCTGGAAGCGCTCGTCCTGCCGCTTCTGGGCGGCCTCCTGATATTTTTGGTGCAGCTCCTCGCTGTACTGGCGGCCCTGCTCCACGGCGATCTCGCCCCGGGCGATGAGGATCTTGCCCACCTCACTGGCCTTTTCCGCCGCGATGGACACCGCGCCCACGCCCGCAAAAGCCACGTTCAAAAGGGCCTTACCAAATTGCTCCATCATAATGGAAAACCTCCTGTCATCGGGTCCGTCTGGGAAGGCGTCCCGTAATCTGTCTTTATTATAGCCTGTCCGACGCCATTTGTCTTTGCATTTTTGTGGACAGAACATTAAAAATTGATTGAAATGGTGTAAAAGGGCGACGGGTCAGCTCCGCCAGGCTCTGGCCAGTGTGTCGGCCAGGGCCGGGATGTCCCGGTCGGGCAGGGCGGCATAGCCCAGGATGACGGTGTTGGGGGGACAGGGCGGGGCGTCGGCGTCCTTGGCGTAATAGGCGCTCAGCCCCTGGAGCCGGACGCCGGCCTCCGCCGCCCGGCGGACCATCTCCTCCTCGCCGGGTCCGTCCGGCAGGGTGAGGAGAAGGTGGAGCCCGGTATGCTTTCCTTGCAGGAGGGCGCCGGGGAGGGCGGTCTCCAGGGCGTCGGCCAGGCGCGCCATCCGGGTTTTGTAGATCCCCCGCATCCGGGAGAGGTGGCGGGTGAAGTGACCGCCGGTGAGAAAGCGGCAGAGGGTCTGCTGCTCAAAGCGGCTGACGGTGTTGGCGTAGCTGCCGTACATGGCCCGGTAGCGCTCCAGCAGCTCGGGGGGCAGGACCATGCAGGCGATGCGGATGCTGGGGGCCAGACTTTTGGAGAAGGTACAGAGATAGACCACCGGGCCCCGCTGTCCGGCCATCCCCTGCAAGCTGGGCAGGGGGCGCATATCGAAGCGGAATTCGGCGTCGTAGTCGTCCTCCAGGATATAGCGGCCGGGGCATTCGGCGGCCCAGCGGAGGAGCTGGCCGCGGCGGGTGGCGGGCATGGTGACGGCGGTGGGGAAGTGGTGGCTGGGGGTGACGCAGCACAGGGAGGCGCCGCATCGGCGGAGGGCGTCCACGCTCAGGCCGTTTTCGTCAATGGACACGCCCTGGCAGCGGACGCCGTTGTTGGACAGGATGGTGCGCAGCCGTCCGTAGCCGGGCTCCTCCACGGCCGCGGTGGCGCCCCGGAAGAGTCCGGCGGCCAGACCCAGCAGATATTCGCTGCCCGCGCCCACCACGATCTGTTCCGCGCTGCACACCACCCCCCGATAGAGGGCCAGATAATGTCCGATGGCCTCCCGCAGGTTGCGGTCTCCCTGGCGGCTGCCGTGGGAAAGCAGCTCCGGGGCGTCGTAGAGGAGCTCCTTTTGGATGCGTCCCCAGGTGCGGAAGGGAAAGAGGGCGGTATCCACGCCGCCGGTGGACAGATCGAAGCGATAGGAGGGCGGCTCTGGCAGAGGCGGGATGTATTCCGCCGGCAGGTCGCCGGAGGCCACGGTATCGTCCACCGGCAGGGCAAAAAAACCGCTGCGGGGCCGGCTTTCCAGATAACCCTCGGCCACCAGCATCTGATAGGCGGTGTCCACCGTGTTGACCGCCACGCCCAGGCGCTGGGCCAGGGCGCGCTTGCCGGGCAGGCGGCTGCCGGCGGGGATGGTCCCCCTGCGGAGCTGTTCCACCAGGGCGTCATAAAGCTGCTGATAGAGGGGAATACCGCCCTGCTCCAGGGCGAAGGGTAGGGGAAGCATAGGCGCACCTCCAAACTGATACTATAAAAAAGATATAAACTGGGTATTTTAATGGAATCAGATTTTCTTATAATGAAGCATACAGAAAAAAACCGCCTCTGTCAAGGGACGGAAGAGAGGAAGAGAAGGATGGAAGAAAAACGCTATTTTGATACCCGCCATATCGCCATGGTAGGGGTGCTGGCCGCCATGGTCTTTGCGCTGACCTATATCGGCATCGACATCCCCAGCCCGCTGGGGATGTGCAAGATCCACTTTGGTAACATCATGTGCCTGCTCTCGGCGTTGCTGTTCGGACCCATGACCGGCGGCCTGGCGGCGGGCATCGGCTCGGCGCTCTACGATCTGACCAACCCGGCCTGGGCGCCCGAATTCTGGATTACCTTTATCAATAAGTTCGCCATGGCCTATGTGGCCGGGGTGCTTTACCGGCATTTGGGCGGTCTGAGCCAGCAGAACCGGACCTGGATCAGCGGTTTGGGCGGCTCGCTGACGTACAGCTTCTTGTACATCAGCAAAAATATCCTGTCCGGCCGGTTTGTGAAGGGCTTTACCTGGGAGGTGGCGGTGCTGGAGACGGTGACGGTCAAGCTGCCGGTGACCCTCATCAACGGCGTGATGGCGGTGATCTGCGCCGCGCTGCTCTGTCTGGCCCTTCGTCCGGCGCTGCGCCGGGCCCATATCCTGCATACGGTATGAGCGCCAAGGCGGTCCTCTCTTCTTAAGAGTGGACCGCTTTTTTGGCTCTATCTGGCGGTACAGGGGCATAGAGTGAGGAGAGAGAGGGGGCGTTTCGGGTGAGAAAGGTCTGCTATCCCCTGGCGGAGGGCAGGGGGAGCCTGCGCCTGGAGGAGGATGGACTGCGGATCACGGTGACGGTCCGTCTGCCGGACGACCGGCGGGGGCTCTACAAGGCGTGGCTTACCGGCGGCGGAGGCGGGGAGCTGCTGCTGGGGACGCTGCTGCCCGAGGGCGGCGTGCTCACGCTGCGGCGTCAGATGAGCGTGGATCAGCTGAAGCG
>NZ_JACLZC010000101.1 GCF_016901735.1 Pseudoflavonifractor phocaeensis
TTTAAATTCTGGTGTGTATCGTTTGTTTGGTATCCCTTTTGGCATAATAAAGCACCCCACTTGTTATTCAGTATACCATACTGTCTAACAAATGGGGTGCAGTTCATTTTTGGACACTCCAAATTTCATTTACAAAAGACTGCTGTATTAAGCTGGATGTGAAAACCTTTCGCAATGCCCGAATCAAACAAGATAGTAAAAATCAACCTCAGTATTTATTTGATCCTGAATGCTACATATTACGGCGTGCATTGCGAGATGATCCTGGTAAAAGTACAGATCATTTTGTAATTGGGGCGTTTAATCAAAGGCGGAAGAATGTTGTTCCGTTTTTGGAATTTGGCTCGTTGACGGATTATCGAAATTGCAAAGTTGGAATTTTACATCAATTTTTGCGAGAGGTGCAAACATCTCTGTCTCCGTATTTATCTTTGACAATGGTTTCTCTTGATGAAAGTACCCATCTGGGAGTATGTGACTCGGTGGATAATATGGCAGGAATCAGGGAACGTTTGCGAGAGGTACCCCTATACTTGGAGGATACCGTACAAAACGAGCAATCACGCACATTGATCTCTATGCTGCGCTATGAACTGGAAAAATACAGCCAAGTCACCTTAATGGAGGGAACGCCCCAAAAGGGCGATGCACTGCTTCGGATTATACATTCCCCTCTTTTTTATGAAGATCATCCGGAAGATGATGAATATTTAAAAGCGCCCAAGCATTGTGTTGTACAGCACGTAACCGTCGAAGAGTTTCAGCTAACAGGCATGAATACGCGCGGAACGAAAGAAAAAGAAGACCCCAAACTGCTAAAAGTCATCCAGGAACTTGCCATTAAGATTGACGTAAGCCGACGGAAAATGACCTGCTATGATTGGCCCAAACTGGGTTTCAGTAAGCCTGTTACATTTGTCGTGGCAACGTCTGATTATAAGGACAAAAATAAACCAATCTGTTACGATATGCTCCGCGTACAGCCGGGCGGAGAATTATATTTCGAATCATGGCAGCAATCTTTCTGTGAGGACAGGACAGAACGCGACAAAATTTCCGCGGCGTTTGAAACACCCTATGGAACATTCGATGCTACGATTAAAGGTCTTGTCTATGAAGAGGAAGATAACATCCATATCATTTACGACACCGACCGTTATACGCTTCCCAATATGCAAGACCTCGAACAGGTTCTTAGCGCGACGCGAGATGATGAACAAGTCCCGGCCAAGCCGCTTGTGGAAACAATACAGAAATACGCTGATGGCCTGTCCGGCAACGAGCGCGCGCGGTGCCAAATGATCCTGGATGAAATCAACCAGCATGGCGTGCAAGTTAGCAGAAAAGAATTGCGGCATATTCTCAATTTGAGGAGTAACCTGGGTAAGCAAATCAACCGATATATTTTTGAGGAAACCGGCGTTTTAATTGGAAATGCCCTCAAAAGCGCCCAAAATAAAGAAGCTCTTTTCGGCGGGGTGTTAGGAATTCGCCATTTTTGTGAGGAAGGCGCCCAGCACTACTACTCAGGATATTTTGGAAAATCCATAAATTGGTCGTTCCCTCATGCCTGTAAAATCCGAAAGGTTTGCTCAACCGGTCAAACATTGCAGTTCCAACCATACCTTCCTCTGCTTGAGGTTGATTTCATACGCGCAAATGGATGGACTGTCATTCCTTTCCCCTTTAAGTATTTGCGCGAGTGGAGCGCGCAGCAGGAACGACATTAGATGCTAAAATCCATATCGCGATACAAAGAATACGGGACTGGCCGGTCAGCCAATCCCGCCGCTTTATACTGCAGGGGCGTATGAAGATTTGACATACCAAAAGAAAGATAAAAAATCTCTGATATACCGTAGCCAAACACTGTGGGATGATTCAAAAGATGATGGGAGTTAAGGAAACGGTTCCTCTTGCTTTGCCGGATTGCCAGGCAGAGTTACTTATGGTATGATGGCACCAGAAGACAAGGAGGTGCTGTTATGCCCTTACAGATCGTGCGAAATGATATTACCACCATGCAGGGTGGATGCCATCGCCAATGCCGCCAACGAGAGCCTGCTGGGAGGATAACGTCATGCCCCGTATGGATATAACGGAAATGGCCTTTGCCAAACTCTATCCTCTGCTGGTGGCCAAGGCGGAGCGGAAAGGCCGCACCCAGGAGGAAGTGGATCAGGTCACTGCCTGGCTCACCGGTTATACGCCGGGGGAACTTGCCAGGTTGGAGCGGTCCGATGTGAGCTACGGAGACTTTTTCCGGAACGCCCCCGCCATGAACCCAAACCGGACACTGATTACGGGCAAAATCTGCGGTGTCCGGGTGGAAGAGATGGAGGATTCCCTCATGCGGGACATCCGGTACCTGGACAAACTGGTGGACGAGCTGGCCAAGGGCAAAGCGATGGAACGGATTTTGAGAAAGCAGGGGCCTGACAATGAATAAGCAGGAGATTTATGCCCTCCTTCGTGCCGAAACATCTGGCATGAGGTGACGGAGCACAAAGCCGTTTTCAACATGGCGGAGGTGGCGGAGAACGGCACACGGATCACCCTATTTGATGCCTGACGGAGCGGTGGAATTTGTCGCCCGCCAGGCGACCCATCCGAATCAAATTTCCCCTATACTGTGCTTGTAAACCAAACAACACAGAATAGGGGGATTTTTTATGAAGCAGAATTTAACGGAACTGGTGTTCATCCTGGACCGCAGCGGCTCCATGCAGGGCTTGGAGGGGGACACCATCGGCGGCTTCAATGCCATGATCGAAAAGCAGAAGAAGGAGCCTGGCGAGGCCTTTGTTTCCACTGTTCTCTTCGATGGCCGAACAGAGGTACTCCACGACCGGGTAAAAGTGGGAGAGGTCCGGCCCATCACGGAAAAGGAGTACTATGTCCGGGGCTGCACCGCCCTGCTGGACGCCGTCGGCGGGGCCATCCACCACATCGGGAACATCCACAAGTATGCCCGGCCTGAGGATGTGCCGGAGCACACCCTTTTCGTCATCACCACCGACGGCATGGAGAACGCAAGCCGCCACTATTCTGCCCAGCGGGTGAAGGAGATGATCCAGCGCCAGAAGGAACAGTATGGTTGGGAGTTTCTCTTCCTGGGCGCCAACATCGACGCGGTGGAGACAGCGGGCCATCTGGGCATTTCCCCTGATCGGGCGGTGAACTACCACTGCGACAGCCGGGGCACCCGCCTCAACTACGAGGTGGTTGGACAGGCTGTGACGGCCGTCCGGTGCAGCGCGCCTCTGGACGAGCACTGGAAGGACGCCATCGAGGCGGACTTCCGCAAGCGGCAGAAGAAGGGACAGAAATAGTCTCTGGTCAAAACAAACGAGGGGCGGAGGTCACACCTCCGTCCCTTATTTGCGTCGGCTTTGGAACATGGAAATCGGTTGCTCACGATAAGACGCTATGCTATCATAGGGAAAACTTACCTCTTGACTTTGACGCTGCGTCAACTGTTATCCTGTTCTCAGGAGGGATGACTATGGAGTATTCCATTCAGGAACTGTCGCGCCTGTCCGGGGTGACCACCCGCACCCTGCGCTGGTACGACCAGATCGGACTGCTGAAGCCCAGCAGGGTAGCGAAGAGCGGCTACCGCTACTACGGCGGGGCGGAGGTGGACCGGCTGCAGGACATTCTCTATTACCGGGCCCTGGGGGTGGAGTTGTTCCGGATCAAGGAATGTCTGGACGATCCCTCCTTTGACCGTCTGGCTGCCCTGCGAAACCACCTGGCTGCGTTGGAGGCGGAGCGGGAGCGGCTGGAACAGCTCATCCGGTCGGTGAAAGACACCATTGGAGCGGAAGAAAGGAATGAGATTATGAGCGACGAGCAGAAATTTGAGGCCTTCAAGCAGCGGGCTGTGGAACACAACGAGAAAATTTACGGAGCAGAGATCCGCGCCAAATACGGCGATCAAGAAGTGGACGAGGCCAACGCCGCGGTGATGAATCTCACCCAGGCGCAGTACCAGGAGTGGACGGACCTGGGCCGTGAGATCCAGGAGCGGCTGGAGGCTGCTGTCCGGGCGGGGCTCTCCCCGGAGAGCGAGGAGGGAAAGGAGATCACCGCCCTCCACCGCCGGTGGCTCACCCTCACCGGGAGCCGATATGACCCGGCCAGGCACCGGGGGAACGCGGAGCTCTATGTGATGGACGAGCGGTTTACCGCCTACTACGACAAACAGATACCAGGCTGCGCCCGCTTCCTGCGGGACGCCGTCATCCACTGGGCAAAGTAAGGATGAAGCAGGCCCACGGCAAAAAGCCAAGGGCCTGCCGCTACTTCCTGTTCGGTTTCCGTTTGATGGCCGGCAGACGGATGAAGTCCTGAAACAATATGGTGTTGTCACTCTGCCGTATCGGTCGAAATACGCTTCTGAAAAAATTTTATGCTTTTTTCCGCGTCAGGAAAACGCCGACCAGTGCCGCGATCAGGGCGAGAGGGGCCAGACGGACAAAGGCCCATTCAAAGGCGTGGATGGCCACCCCCATGACGGCAGTCTCCGGGGCGCTGTAATCCCAGCCCAGGTAGGGACTATTCACCATGGCCAGAACTGCGGTAACGGCCAGAATGCCCACGCACACCACGATGAGCAGCCAGTGGACAGTTGCACGCCGCAGAGCCTTCCGCCTTGCAAACTGCAAATTGATGACCTCCAGCTTTTCCGAGAGGGCTTTGACCTCATCTGCCTTCGACTCCGTCACCGTCTCTCCCAGCAGGGTGCTGACAGGTGTCTCCAGGGCTTCCGACAGGGCGATGAGCAGATCGGAGTCCGGGACAGATAAACCTTGCTCCCATTTGGAGACGGTCTGCCGCACCACATTGATCTTGACCGCCAACTCCTGCTGGGAAAGACCCCTGGATTTTCGGATGGCTTTGATGTTTTCATTGAGCATAGGGACTCACTCCTTTCGCTCTCATTGTAGGGAAAGCGGCCCGTTGCCGCAAGCAACGCAGAGTAACATGGCTCATTTCAGCAGTTCTTTTAAAATGCGCTGTTTCGAAGCTGCAGGTGGCACTGGAGACAGCCCCACCACCATCCCGCTTAATGAAGCCTGCGGCTTTCGCAGGCACCATCTGGTCAAGAACTTTTTCACCGACCACTACGACCACCCCATCTAGGAGTGCGGGGTGCAGTTGGTGGATATGGTATATCTGCAAAGAGAACTGTGAAAAGGGAAGCGCCCATAAGCGCTCCGCTTTCCGTTATGTATCCCTTTGTGCAAGGAAGGCTTCAATGGCCTCCACGGTCTGCTGCTGTTGTTCTTCAGTGGAGATGGTTGCGGGCAGGTCCCCCTTCTGAGGGCCGTAGTTGCCGAACTGGGCGTGATTGCCGCCCTCGATCTCCACGATGTTCTCCGTGTAGTCGATGTTGTCCTCCACACTCTGGTTGAGGGAGCCGTAGATGGTCAGGGTATCTTCCGCCGGATAGTCGCCGTAGATGTAAGCTCCCAGCAGGATGAGGCCGTCTACCTGGTCGGGATGATCTGCGGCAAAATGGGAGGCCATAGCCCCGCCCATGGAGTGTCCGGCCATGTACCAGTGCGAATACTCGGGGAACTGCGCCATCGCCTCTTCCGCCGCGTTGGCGTCAAAGAGCGCCATGTGGAAGGGCATATGGACCAGAATGCAGGTGACGCCCAGTTGCCGGATCTGATCCAGCAGCGGCAGGTAAGCCTCCGCCTCCACCTTGGCGCCGGGGTAGAAGATAATGGCGGTGTCGGTGGGACAGGTGGGGGAGAGGATGGTCAGATTGTCTTGTACCGTGATGGTGCTGTCATGCGTCAGCACCTCCAGGGCCGTATCCTCCGCCTGATAGTAGTCAGACACATACCAGAAAAACACTCCCACCAGAATAGCCAGGACCAGCAGTAAAATCCCGCCTGCCAGCAGCCATTTTTTGCGGTGAGGTAGTTGCTTCGTTTTCACGCTGTTGTCACCTCCAGTGGCATGCCGCAGCACTGGCAGATTAACTGCCGGGGCAAGTCCAATGGGGTGATCATGGAGACATCAAACAGTTTAGAAAGCAACGTCAAAGTTCCTGTGTTGGGCGCTGTTTCACCGGTCTCCCAGCGGAAAACCGCCTGCCGGGTCACATACACCTGCTGTGCCAGCTGTTCCTGGGAGAGTCCGCACTTGGTGCGCAGTTCCAGAAGAATTCCTTTGGTATCCATGTTGCTCACCACCTTGTCTGGATTGTACCATAGCGGAAGGGAAAATCAAAGTAACTGGTTGTTGCCCAATTCTGCGACATACTCTTAAATAGTGTGTACACAAGTTCAGGCTAAAACGGCGCACCAAATAGCAATGCAACGAATTTGCACTGCGGCGAGAAAAGATGCTGTATTTTTAGCATATCGCGTGGCA
>NZ_JACLZC010000102.1 GCF_016901735.1 Pseudoflavonifractor phocaeensis
GGAGACGGCGGGGGCGGTGCTGGCCCTTTATGTGTCTCTGCCCTTGCTCCAGGCGGTGCTGGACGCCCTCACCCAGTTGCTTTCGTAAAATATCTCACGGTTTTGCTCTGCCTGCTGGCTGTATTTTTCGTTCCCGCCCAATGTTCCTCCGTGGCGGGGGGACAGGAAATCATGGAGGGGGTGCTGGAATCCCAATCGGAGGCGCTGGACCTGGAAGGGCTGGAGGAGGCCGCGGGGGAATACGGGACGGAGATTTTGCTGTTGGAGGACGGCGGTTTGGAGCAGGGCTTGCAGTCCGTGCTGGACACGGGGAGCGCGGCGCTGGATGGGGTAGTGCGCAAGGGGGTGCGCAGCGCGGTGCTGCTTTTGGCGGTGGTGCTGCTGTGCGGACTGGCGGAGGGCTTCAGCGACGGCTTTGGGATAAAGGGTGCGCTGGACCCCACTGCGGTGGTGGGTGCACTGGCGGTAGCGGCCATCGCGGTGGGGGATGTAAACACCTTGGTGGGTTTAGGGAGAAGCGCGCTGGAGGAGATGGACGGCTTTTCCAAGGTGCTGCTGCCAGCCACGGCGGCGGCGGTGGCGGCCAGTGGAGCGCCCACCCAGGCGGCGGCCCGTCAGGTGGCCACGGTGCTCTTTTCCGACGTGCTCCTCACCCTGATGGACCGGCTGCTGCTGCCCGTCCTCTACGCCTATCTGGCGGCCTCCATGGCCTGGGCGGCGGTGGGGAACGAGGGGCTGCGCCGCCTGGCGGAGCTGCTGCGGCGGCTTTGTACCTGGGCGCTGAGTATTCTGCTGACGGCGTTTGTGACCTACCTCACCGTCAGCGGGGTCATCGCGGGCAATACCGACGCCCTGGCCCTGAAGGCGGCCAAGCTGACCATCTCGGGCATGGTGCCGGTGGTGGGCGGCATCCTGTCCGACGCGGCGGGGACGGTGCTGGCCGGCGCGGGCATCTTAAAAAACGCCATCGGGATTTTCGGCATGACGGTGATTTTGTCCATGTGCGTGCTTCCTTTTTTACAATTGGGGGTGCACTATCTGCTCTATAAACTCACCGCCGCGCTGACCGCCACGGTGTCGGATGGGCGGACGGCGGGGCTGATTGACAGCATCGGCGGGGCTTTTGGCCTGGTGCTGGGCATGACGGGAGCGGGGGCGCTGCTGCTGCTGGTGAGCCTGGTTTCTGCGGTATCGGTGACGGTGGGGGGATAAGAATGGAGTGGATGCGGAATTGGGTGCTGGGGGTAACCTGCGCGGCCATGGTGGCCGCGGCGGCCCAGACCCTGCTCCCCAAAGGGGCGGTGGGACGGATCAGCCGCTTTACCGGCGGGCTTCTCCTGCTGCTGGCGGTGGTGGGGCCGGTGTTCACCCTGGACGAGTCCGCCCTGTCCCAGGCGCTGGCCCGCTGGCGGGAGAGCGGCGAGCTTGCGGAGGTACCGGCGGCGGCGCAGGTGAACGGCGGCGCCATGGAAGCGCTCATAGCCCGGGAGGCCGGCGCATATATTGCGGGCAAGGCGGCCACTTTGGGGGCGGACTGTACGGTGGAGGTGGAGGTGCGCACCGAGGGGGAGTATCCGGTTCCCTGGTCGGTGGCGGTGACGGGTGAGTTGACCGAGGCACAGAAGGAGGATCTGCGCTGGCAGATCGAGGCGGATTTTGCCATCCCGGAGGAGCGGCAGACCTACCGGACGGGAGAGGGGGGAGCGGAATGACGGCGGAGACGTGGAAGAGCTGGGGGAAGAAGCTGGCGGAGGGAGCCATGCGCTACCGGTTCGTGCTGCTGGTGCTGCTGGCCGGGGCGGCGCTGCTGCTGTGGCCTTCCGGCGGGGATGGAGACACGGCGGACGCCGTCCAAAGTACGGCCCAGAGCTGGGACTACGGGGTGGAGGCGCTGGAAGAACGGCTGTCCCAGGTACTGTCTCAGGTGCAGGGCGCGGGGGAGGTGGAGGTGGTGCTCTCTCTCCAGACAGGCCCCAGGCAGATCCTGGCCAAGGACAGCGAAAGCGAGCTGGGGGAGGACGGCCGGAAGGAGGAGACCACGGTGGTGCTCTCCCGGGGCTCCGGTTTGGAAGAGACGGTAACGGTGCAGCAGATTTCGCCCCAATTTCGCGGGGCGCTGGTGGTATGCTCAGGAGGCGGGGACCCTGCCGTCCGGCTGGCGCTGACCGAGGCGGTCTCGGCGCTGACCGGCCTGGGAGCCGATAAAATATCCATCTGTCAAGGAAAGTGAGGCGTAAAAGGATGAAATTATGGAAGCGCAACGCGGTGGTAGCCGCCATCGTGGTGTTTGTGTGTGCGGCGGTGTATCTGAATTGGACCTATGAGCAGGAGACGGACGCGGGGAAGGTGCTGGGGCAGGCGGAGCTGGTGGGGGCGGAGAGCAGCGACCCTCTGCTGACCGGAGGAGCGGCAGATCCCAGTGCCTCGCCGGCGGTCTCGGCAGCGGTCAGTCCCGCTCCGTCGCCCACGGCGGCCCAGACCTCGGACTACTTTGCCTCGGCCCGGCTCAACCGGCAGGAGGCGCGGGACAGCGCGCTGTCTCTTTTGCAGGATGCGGCAGCCAACGAGGAGGCGGACGCGGCGACCCTTACCGAGCTGAACGAAGCCATTGAGACCATGGCCAGCAGCACGGTATCGGAGGCCCAGATCGAAAACCTGGTGATCGCCAAAGGGTATGCCGACTGTGTGGCGTTTCTCAATGAGGGAAGCGCCAGCATCGTAGTGGCGCCGGTGGAAGGGGGCCTGACCGAGGCGGATGTGGCCCGTATCGCGGAGATCGTCACCGACGAAACGGGACTTACATCCAGTCAGATCAAGATCATCGAATGTGAATAAGAATATGGCGCGGTGGGGCGTTCTTTCCCACCGCGTCTTTCTTGTATTTTGGGAAAAGGGATGGTATAATGCCATTGGGCAGACTAGAACATAGGAACGATAGAAAGGAGGTACCATGTATCTCATTTACTGTGTGGACGACAGAGGCGGGATTTCCTTTGCCGGACGGCGGCAGAGCCGGGACCGGGTAGTCCGGGCGGATATGCTGGCCATGGCGGCGGGAAGGGCGCTTTGGATGTCGCCCGCCTCGCGGAGGCAGTTTATCGAGCCGGAGGCCGGGGCGGTGATCTGTGCCGACGAGGACTTCCTCGCCCGGGCGGGGGCGGGCGCGCTGTGCTTTGTGGAGGACCGGCCCGCCCGGCCCTGGCTGGAGAAAACGGAGGGATTCATCCTCTATCACTGGAACCGGGTCTATCCGGCGGACCTTTACCTGGACGTTCAGCCGCCGGCGGAGGGATTCCGGCTGGCGGAAACAGTGGAATTCCCCGGTTATTCCCATGAAAAAATCACAAAAGAGGTGTATATAAGATGAAACGAAAGACGGCCTTTCTTCTGGCGCTGCTGCTGGCCTTTTCGCTGTGTCTGGCGGGCTGTGAGGATGGGATGCTCCCCGCCGGGTCGGTCACGGAGGATATGGTGTACGAGCTCTCCGACCTACCGGCCTATGACGGCTCTCCCTATGTGGTAATCAATGACAACCAACCCGCCTTTACCGAGGCGGACCTGACCACCGATTCCTATGAGACTTACAGCGAGCTGGACGCGCTGGGCCGGTGCGGCGTGGCCTGGGCCAATGTGGGGGTGGACCTGATGCCCACCGAGGACCGGGGCAATATCGGTCAGGTAAAGCCCACCGGCTGGCAGACGGTGAAATACGACATTGTGGACGGCAAGTATCTCTATAACCGCTGCCACCTCATCGGCTTCCAGCTCACCGGCGAGAATGCCAACGAGAAAAACCTCATCACCGGCACCCGCTATATGAACGTGGACGGGATGCTGCCCTTTGAAAATCTGGTGGCCGACTACGTCAAAGAGACGGAAAACCATGTGCTCTACCGGGTGACGCCCATCTTTGAGGGGGAGGAGCTGGTGGCCCGCGGAGTACAGATGGAGGGGCTGAGCGTGGAGGATGAGGGCGACGGCGTATGTTTCAATGTGTTTGTGTATAACGTCCAGCCGGGCATCACCATTGACTACGCCACAGGCGACAGCGCGCTTTCCGGTGAGGAGAGCGACACGACCACCGGCGACGGGCAGGGCGTATCGTACATTCTGAATACCAGCTCAAAGAAATTCCATCTGCCCGACTGCTCCAGCGCCGCCGGCATCAGCGAGGGGAACCGGGAGGAATATACCGGCGACCGGCAGGACCTGATCGACCAGGGTTACGCGCCCTGCGGGGTCTGTAAGCCGTAGGATTGGAAAAAGTGCAAAAAAACTATTGGTATTTTCCACTCTGTGTGGTACAATAATTAACAGTTATCCAATTCTTGTTGTACGACAAAAAGGAGCGTGACCTGGAATGGCCGATGCAAGAGAGTACGTTTCCCGTCCCGACGAGCTGGGAACGATCCATATATCGGAGGAAGTGCTGGCGGTGATCTCTGCCGCCGCAGCGCTGGAGGTCGAAGGCGTGGTCAGCCTGGCGCCCAACCTGGGCAATGACCTGGCGGAGCTGCTGGGAAAGAAGGGCAGCCTGTCCCGTGGGGTCCATATCGCGGTAAACGGGGATACGGTCAGCGTGGAACTGTCCATCCTGGTGGCCTATGGGTGCGTAATCCCCGAGGTGGCCCAGGCGGTACAGGAGGCGGTTTTGACCGCCGTGGACAACACCAGCGGCCTGCATGTGGAGTGCGTAAACGTAAATGTAGCCGGCGTTTCTTTCGGGAAGGACGCCAAAAAGCAGGGCTGAGCAATCAATAACAGCAAAAATGGACGGCCGGGAGGCCGTCCATTTTTTGCCCGCTTCGGCAGCGTCAGTTTGACTTGGTGATAGAGACGATCACAGGGGCCTCCTCCTCGGAATCCAGCGTTCCGGTATAGGTGATATCCACCGTATCGCCCTCTTCCAGGCCGTCTGTGGTGACCCCCTCGCCGTAATCCATAACGCGGTATTCTTCGTCATCAGTCAGTAGGACCAGGAAGGGCCCCAGCCGGTTGATGATGCCATGTACCGTCTTTTCTCCATTCGTCTCCTCCGAATCGGTGACCGTCTGGCTGGGAGTGGGGGAGAGGGACGCCTCCGCTTTCTTGGAAGAGGGAGTGCATGCGGTCAGCATCAGCAGGAGCGTCAGGACCACCCCGCAGAGAACACCCAGTTTTTTCATCTTACCATTCCTTTCTGTTTGGTTTTATCCGGGTTCACTTATTAAGACTCGCAGCGGCCCGATATAGTTTTGATGATCTCATGAAGGATGCTTTAATATTTTATAAACAGAAAGGGCCCCGGACCATTGGTCCGGGGCCGAATGGAAGTAATTTCTTGGTTTTGTATCACCTAACAGTAAGGCGCTTGACGGAAGCTTTCTTTGCCTGGCCCTCCGTTCCTGCACGGCTTGACAATGACGCGCCAGATGAGAGCTTTCTTTGCCTACTTTCTTTCTCGAAAGAAAGTAGGTTCTCGAAAGAAAAGTCGGTCAGGACATTTTGGCTTTCAGGTCGGCGAGGCGGTCGAGGGCGGCGTAGAGGGTTTCGTCCTTTTTTGCGAAGTGCATCCGGACGATGTTCTGGACGTCCTCCATAAAGAAGGAAGTGCCGGGCACGCAGGCCACGCCCACCTTCCGGGCCATTTCCTCGCAGAACTCCACGTCGGTCTGTCCCTTCTTGAGGTAAGGGCCGATGTTGGCCAGGACAAAGTAGGTGCCCTCAGGGTCGGAGTAAGGGATGCCCAGGTCGGTAAGGCCCTGAGTGAAAATATGTTTCATGTGGGCGTAATGGGCGCCGAACTCCTCGTAGTAGCTGTCGGGCATTTCCAGGCCCACGATGGCGGCCTCCATCAGGGGGGAGGGCGCGCCCACGGCGTTGAAGTCGTGATACTGCTTGATCTTGTCCATCAGGTGCTGGGGGGCGATGGCGTAGCCCAGACGCCAGCCGGTGACGGAGTAGGTCTTGGAGAGGGAGGAGCAGGACACGGTACGCTCCCACATACCGGGGAGGCTGTTCATGTAGATGTGCTTGTGGGGGGCATAGACGATGTGCTCATAGACCTCGTCCATGATGGCGTACACATCGTACTTGATGCACAGGTCGGCGATGAGCTTGAGCTCTTCCATGGTAAAGACCCGTCCGCTGGGATTGGAGGGGTTGCAGATGAGGATGGCCTTGGGATGCTGCTTAAAGGCGTCCTCCAGGACGTTGGGGTCAAAGCGGAAGGTGGGGGGGATAAGG
>NZ_JACLZC010000103.1 GCF_016901735.1 Pseudoflavonifractor phocaeensis
TTCACCCATCAATCTGTGAATCGAAACGGAGGTACATAATGCAGAAAATCAATCTTCGGGACCTGTATCCTGATGTTTATAAAACCGATGTCTTTGTGGACGTGGCCGAGGAAGTGCTGGCTGCGATCCAAGGCCAACAGCAGGCCGATGCTGCTTACGAGCGCCGGAAATTCCGGCATAAGGCCCATTACTCTCTGAACCGGGGTGACGGCATTGAAAACGATGCCCTTGCCCGGCCTCTTACCCCGGAAGAGGTTCTGGAGCAGAAGCAGCTGCGGGAAGAACTGTATGCTGCGCTAATGCAGCTGCCTGCCATCCAGGCCCGGCGCATCTACGCCCGGTTCTACCTGGGCATGACCGTGGCCGAGATCGCCCGGATCGAGGGCGCTGACCGCCGCCGTGTGTGGGACAGCATCCGGCGCGGGCTGAAGAAGCTGGCGGAGCTGCTGGCATTGGAAAAGTAATAAACTGCGTATGCCGATGAAGGCATAAAGAATGACCCGATGGAGGAATGTTTACCCCTCCATCGGGTCATCTTCATTGTCCGCCACAGTTATTCCCAATTAGAGGTAACCTGTATTTATTTAGACGGTCTGCCCCAGCAGTGACGCTATTTAACGGGACACTGGTCCAGCCCTGCTCCTGAGCGAAAAGCTGTCCCCGCACCTGTTGGAGATTGAGCGGACGGCGCGGGAGCGTATGGACGCCCTGCTGCCCCGCATGATGGAGGTGGCAGGCGTCACCGAGGAACTGAAAGCTCGTGATCCCATGCGCTGGGTGGGGCTGATGAACACGTTGAAAGCGCAGGCGGAGGAAGTGATTTTGCAGGAATTGGTTTATATCTGATTTTAGGCATAGATGAAGCCGGGATTTTGCCAACAAGCAATCAATTCCGGCTTCCTTACAAACTCGTAAGGTCGTTCGCTGTCACTTTATGGTATAATCAACTTGTATACGCGGGCAGCCGCTTGAAGTAACGGAAATGGAATACTGTAAGATGCGGAAAAGCCTGTGGATATGAGAACAAAACAAGGGAGGCAACGAAATGAAAATTTTTATCATAGAGGATGAGCCAGCAATCCGCGAGGAACTTACCCAACTTCTTGAAAAATACGGATACCAATGTGCCAGCAGCAGCGATTTTCATCATATTGCAGAAGCCGCCCTTGCATCAGGGGCGAGCCTAATTCTTTTGGACATCAATCTGCCGTATCAGGACGGATTTCAGGTTTGCAGAGAAATCCGGCAGAAATCCAATCTTCCAATCATTGTGCTTACCAGCAGAAACAGCGATTTTGACGAGCTAATGAGTTTGAATATCGGAGCTGACGATTATATTTCAAAGCCCTACAATGCACAGGTTCTTTTGGCCCGCATACAAAAACTTCTGGCCCGAACTTATGAAGTGCAGGACAATGTGGTTTTGACACACAAAGGTTTGACCTTAAACCTACTCAAAGCAGAAATCAGTTATCAAGGGCAGAGAAAATCTCTTACCAAAAACGAAATGGGGATTTTGCGTCTGCTCATGGTGAACAAAGGAAATATTATTCCTCGTGACGCCATTATTGATGAACTCTGGCAGAGCGAACAATTTATAGACGAAAACACTTTGAATGTGAATATCGTTCGTTTGCGGAAAACTCTGGCCGAGATCGGCTTGCCTGACTATTTGAAAACGAAACGTGGATTAGGGTATTGTGTATGAGATTATCTGAGTATCTTCTGGATCGCATTTTTTCACTGATTTGTATGCTGGTGTCGGCGCTCCTGCTGTTTGGCCTGCTTTGGTTGATTGAAACCCCTGCTACTTTTATTCTGTTTGCCGAGATAATCTTTATTGCAGCCTACATCGTTGCTTTGGCGTATGATTTTTTTCGCAAGCGAAGTTATTATAATTTGCTTCTGAAAATGGCGGAACAGATGGAAGAAAAGTCGCTTTTGGGCGAACTCTTGACACAGCCTCATTTTTTAGAAGGTCAGATTTTAGTGGATATTTTGCGGCGCTGTAATAAATACCAGAACGACCAGATTTCCAATGCAAAACAGGCAAGTCGGGAATACCGGGAGTACATTGATTCATGGGTACATGAGATTAAGACCCCCATTACCTCTGCCCGCCTGATGATAGAAAATGAAAAAAATCCCACCACGCTGCGTATCGACGATGAACTCCGCAAAATTGATACTTATGTAGAACAGGTACTATACTATGCCCGCAGCACGGATGTGGAAAAGGATTTCAAGGTAGAAAAAACCACATTGCAATCGCTTGTTCATGCTGCGCTAAAGACATATTCCAAGCCTCTGATTCAAGCAGGCGGAAAGCCTGTGTTGAATGGTTTGGACATTCCCGTCGTTGCTGATAGCAAGAGCTGCACATTTGTAATTGGGCAAATCATATCCAACGCAATCAAATATCGAAAAGACAATCTGCGAATTGAATTTTCCGCCAAAGTAGAGAAAAACGATGTTTCACTTTTCATTTCCGATAATGGGATTGGAATTTCTGCTGCGGATTTGCCGCGCGTGTTTGACAAAGGCTTCACTGGCGAAAACGGACGCCGCTATTCCAAGTCAACCGGGATTGGGCTGTATTTGAGCCAAAAGCTGTGCAAAAAAATGAATATTGTGCTTTCCGTTTCCAGTGAACCCGGACAAGGGACTACCGTAACTATGGTATTTCCCACGGAGAGCTATTTGAAGGAGGCGGGGCTGTAAAACCTCGCCTTTTTCAACCTTACATTCTGGTAAGGTAAATGTAATCTAACTTAATGGCACAGGCAAAGCCCCTATGGTAGAGTAAAAGTACAAAAGTAAACCGCTTTTGAGAAAGGAGCCTCATAACCAATGGACGACACAATCTTACGGGTGGATGACATCCAAAAATTTTACGGCAACAAGGGCAACCTGACAAAAGCCGTGGATCATATTTCTTTCTCTGTGCGTAAAGGTGAGTTTCTCGGTATTATGGGTTCTTCCGGCTCCGGGAAAACCACTTTGCTAAACTGCATCTCTACGATTGATACCGTTACCAGCGGCCATATTTATGTGGAGGGAAAGGATATTACGACGCTGCATGGATCGCAGCTTGCAGATTTTCGCGGAAAAAAGCTGGGCTTTATCTTTCAGGACTTCAATCTGCTGGATACTCTGACAGCCTACGAAAACATCTCGCTGGCCTTGTCTATCGCAGGAACCAAACCCAGCGAGATTCAAAAACGTGTCCCGCAGATTGCAAAGGCGCTGAACATTCAAGAAGTATTGAGTAAATATCCCTATCAGATGTCCGGCGGCCAACAGCAGCGGGTAGCCGCTGCAAGAGCAATGGTAACCAATCCCGCAATGGTGTTGGCTGATGAACCGACCGGCGCTCTTGATTCCAATTCCTCACGAATGCTGCTGACGATGCTGACGGAATTGAACAAACAGCTTGCGGCAACAATCCTCATGGTAACGCATGACGCTTTTTCCGCCAGCTATTGCCATCGGATTTTGTTTATCAAGGACGGGCAGGTGTTCAATGAGCTGCACCGAGGGACGGACACACGCAAAGACTTTTTTGCAAAAATTCTGGAAGTGGTTTCCGTCTTGGGAGGTGAGCAGAATGACCTCATTTAAGCTGATCTTCCGAAATGTTCATAAAAACATCCGGGACTATCTGATTTATTTCCTTACACTGACGCTTTCGGTCAGTCTGTTTTATGCCTTCAACTCAATTTCCGATCAGCCCGCTTTTTCCGATATGGGAATGACCGGTTCGCTCTTATACGACCAACTCGGCATACTGTTGTCCGCGCTTTCTGTTGTCATTGCGGTGGTATTGGCTTTCCTGATTATTTATGCCAACCAGTTTCTTTTGAAACGCCGCAAAAAGGAATTGGGCGTGTATATGATGCTCGGCATGAAAAAAGGACGCATTTCCCGGCTGTTTGCCGGTGAAACCCTTTGTGTTGGCGTCATTGCTTTGGTGACTGGATTGCTTTTGGGATTCTTCTTTTCACAGGGGCTTTCTTTGGTTGCACTAAAGCTCTTTGCGATTGAGCTGGCTAAATTTCAGATCGTATTTTCTGCCGGAGCATTTCGACAGACGGTACTTTGCTTTGCGATCATCTTCTTTATCGTAATGCTTTTCAATGTGTGGTCTGTAACCAATGTCAAATTGATTGACCTGCTGACAGCCAACAGAAAAAACGAAAGCATAAAAGGAGAAAATCGTATTTTGCCGCTCTGCCTGTTTGTGCTTTCTCTGATCTGCATAGGGATTTCCGTTGTGCTGTTCAACAAAAACGGAATACTGCCGTCTCGTGAAAATATGTCTTTTCAAATTGCAGGAGCGGCTTTGGTAGCTGGAACCTTTCTGTTGTTCAACTCATTATCCACTGTTTTTATCCAAGTTGTAAGAGCCGGTAAAGGGTTTTACTTGAAAGGGCTGAATACATTCCTTGTTCGTCAAATTGGCAGTAAAATACGCACGAATTATCTTGTGGTGACGATTGTTTGCGGCCTGCTGACCATTACCATCTGCGCTGTATCTATTGGGGCAAGCACGGCTCTTGCAATGAATGAACTGTCAAAAGCTGCAACCCCCTATGATTTGAATGTGCTTTCTAATGTTTCCATTGATGGCGACAACGATATTGTGGAGTATCTTGCTACACGCGATGTTGTAATGAGTGATTATGCGGAAAACTTGGAGCAAATCAGCATTTACGAAGCCGATATGACCTACGCAGAGCTATTTGAAGGTCAGAATGTCGAGCTGTGGCCTATTGACGAAGAAATTCCCGATAGCAAGGTTTCCGTAATTTCCGTTTCGGACTTCAATCGTGCTTTGTCTATGCAAGGCAAAGAGCCAATCACGCTGAACGACGACCAATACTTGTTAAACTGCAATTACACCGGGACATATCAATATGTTTCTGTGGCCTTACAAGATCATTCGGAAATTACAATCGGCGGCACAACTTTACTGCGTGCATCTGATGAAGTTCTGCAAGAAACATACTTTATGACTTCTGTTGGAAACAATGATCGCGGAACACTGATTGTCCCGGATCATGTAGTGGCTGTCCTCGAAAAAGACGTTAATGTGCTTTTGGTACAATACAAGCCGGATGTGGACTCTAATGAAATCCTGCAAAAGATGATTCCCATTGGGCTGGACGAAACGCACGGTTATCGGTATGCAGAAAAGAACATGATGTACGAAATGTTCTATGGCCTCAATGCTTTGGTAAGTTTCCTTTGTTGCTATATCGGCTTAATCTTTTTACTGATCTGTGCTGCTCTTTTGGCACTAAAACAGCTCACAGAAACGACTGACAACATTTACAGATATGGATTGTTGCAAAAGTTGGGAGCCAAGCGCAAGCAAATCAACCGCACACTTTTTACGCAGACGGCTGTGTTCTTTGCAATTCCGTTGACCGTTGCCGGAATATACTCAGCTTTCCTGATCGGAAAAGCTATGACTATTGTCGAGGAATTTATGAATATCCATATTTCGACAAACATTGGATTGACAATCATCCTTTTCCTCATAGTTTACGGAAGTTATTTTCTTGCGACTTATCTATCTTGTAAGCGCATTGTTACAGAGCAAAAGAGATCGGAGGTGTAAATCATGTTACCAGAAAATGTGAAATGGGACGCCGTGTTTCAAAGCATTGTAGACACATGGCTTCCTTTGATCGGCGTGGTTGCCGTAATCATTGTGATTGCCGTAATTGTTCATGTGGTTAAGAAAAAAAGAAAATAAGGATATACTGCCGGACGACGGCAAAAGAAAAAAAGCCGTCGTGCAGCAGACAATCCCCATGCCATAAACTCAACTTACGGCGGCTTTGAGAAAATCAAGGCCGCCGTTTCTTATGCCTTTGACAAAGGAGTGACGCCTATACGCTGACACGGCGGCTTTAGGAGGGAGCCGCCGTGAAGCAGAGACTGCTTCGACAAAATCTGGCAGGAATCTACCTGCCAAAAAAAGCCTAACACCTTACCTACCCCCATCTGCC
>NZ_JACLZC010000104.1 GCF_016901735.1 Pseudoflavonifractor phocaeensis
CCACCGGCCAGAGCGGCGAGGCCCCCCCGCCCGGCCGGCGGAGCATCCCGGGCAGCGTGGCCTGGGTGCCCTCCTGCGCCGGGCTCATGATGGCCGGCGACATCATCCAGACCCTGGCCGGCCTCCGGCAGGAATAAGGGATAATGGATAAAAGACGCCCTCCCGCGGCACACTGTATGCCATGGGAGGGCGTTTGCTATGGCTGAACGACACAAACATCTCTGGGCGCTGCTGGCGGGCGCCGCCGCCGGACTGCTCAACGGCCTTTTGGGGGGCGGCGGCGGTATGGTGCTGGTCCCCCTGCTGCGGGAAAAATGCGGGCTGGACCAGCGGCGGGCCTTCGCCACGTCGGTGGCGGTAATCCTGCCTCTGTGCGCCCTGTCGGCGGGCATCTACCTCTGGCGGAGCGGCATGGACTGGGGGGCGGCCTGGCCCTATCTGGCGGGCGGCCTGGCCGGCGGCTGGCTGGCCGGGCGCTGCTTCCGCCGCCTGCCCATGGACGGGCTGCGCCGCGCCTTCGGCCTCCTCCTACTCTGGGGCGGGCTCCGCTCCCTCCTCCGGTGAGCGGCTGGCTCCTCCCCCTGGCCGTGGGGACGGCCGCCGGGATCTTGTCGGGCTGCGGCGTGGGAGGCGGCACCCTTCTGCTGGTCTACCTCACCGCCTTCGCCGGGATGGAACAGACCCAGGCCCAGGGCATTAACCTGCTCTATTTCCTCCCCGCCGCCGCGTTGGCCCTCCCCGGGCACCTGAAAAACGGCTATGTGGATAAAACAATCCTCCTGCCCGCCGCCGCTGCCGGCCTCGCCGCCGCCGCGCTGGGCGCCTTTCTGGCCACCTGGCTGGACCAGGCCCTGCTGCGCCGCATCTTCGCCCTCTTTCTCCTCGTCATCGGGCTGAGAGAGCTCTTTTATCCCCGGCGGCGGGCGGACAAATAGCCCTCTAAAATGAGAGACGCCGCCACCGCGTCCACATTCTTCCGGTGGTCCTTCATCTTTTTCCCCGCGGCGTGGAGAATATTGTGGGCCTCCACCGTGGTGCGCCGCTCGTCCCACAGCACCGGCGTCAGTCCCGTCACCTGGGCCAGCAGGTCGCCGAAGGAGCGGTAGAGCTGGGCCCGGGGACCCTCGGTGCCGTCCATGTTGCGGGGAAAGCCCAGCACCAGCTCCTCCACCCCGTGGTCCTTTACCAGCTGCGCGATGTCCTGGGCCGCTTTCTCCGGCCGGCGGCTGGGCACCACCGCGGTAAAGCCCGTCAAAAAGCCGGTGGCGTCGGAAATGGCGATCCCTGTCCGGGCGTCGCCGTAGTCAATGGCCATAATGCGCATATCCTCATCTCCTCTCTCTCCCATTATGCAAAAAAAAGCCGCCCTGTCAAGGAAAACTCTTGACCTGCCCGGTGGGATGGTCTAAACTGGAAGGCGTTATGATTACTCCGCGCCGGCGGAGACGGGCTGCACCGCCTGAGGGCTTGCAGACCCGTTTTTTTGCGTGCCGGCGCGGACAAGGAGAGAAAGACATGAAAATCGCCTCCCTGTTCCAAAAGGAGCCGGTGCTGTGCATCTCCGCGCTGTGCGCCCTCGCCTCCATGCTCCTCACCCCGCCCTCGGCGGTCTACGCCTCTTACATCGACTTCCGGGTCCTCATCCTCCTCTTCGGCCTGATGGCCGTGGTGGCCGGCTTCCAGGACTGCGGACTCTTCGAGCTGCTGGCCCAGCGGATGCTCTCCGGACGCCACCGGATGCGGGCCATCACCCTGATGCTGGTCCTCCTCCCCTTCTTCTCCTCCATGCTGGTCACCAACGACGTGGCTTTGCTGACCTTCGTCCCCTTCGCCATCCTGGTGCTGGGTATGGTGGGCCGAACAGAGCGCATTTTGTGGGTGGTGGTCCTCCAGACCCTGGCCGCCAACCTGGGCAGCATGGCCACCCCGGTGGGCAACCCGCAAAACCTCTACCTCTATAACAGCTTCTCCCTGTCCGCCGGCGACTTCTTCGGCGTAATCCTCCCCCTGGCCGCGGTGAGCCTGGCGGCCCTCATCCTCTGCGCTCTGTGGGGGAAGGATGAGACCCTGGAGGTCCACTTCCCCGAGCCCGCCAAGCTCCGCCGCCCCAAACGCCTGGTCCTGCTGTGCGTTCTCTTCCTGCTGTGCCTGCTGTGCGTCTTTCGGGTCATCCACGAGTGGGCGCTGCTGGCTGTGGTGCTCGTCGCCCTGCTCCTGGCCGGCCGGGACCTGCTGCCCCGGGTGGATTACGGCCTGCTCCTTACGTTTGTGTGCTTTTTCGTCTTTTCCGGCAATCTGGGCCAGAATGAAACCCTGCGTCAGGTCCTCACCCAGGCCCTGGCCTGGAACACCGCCCTGGTCTCCGGCCTGGTAAGCCAGGTCATCAGCAACGTCCCCGCTGCCGTCCTCCTCTCCGGCTTTACCCAGGATTGGCGGGGCCTGCTGGTGGGCACCGACGTGGGCGGATTGGGTACCCCCGTGGCCTCCCTGGCCAGCCTCATCGCCCTGCGCCTTTACATGAAGGCCCCCGGCGCGCAGCTGGACCGCTACTTAAAGGTATTCACCCTGGCCAACCTGGCCAGTCTCCTCCTTTTGGGCGCCGCCGCCTTCCTCTTCGCCGCTATTTGATGGATTTCGTCATTTTTATGCTTGCATTACAGGGCAAAACAAGGTACAATATAAAGCCTGCGATAGTGTTTTAAGCTGCCGGATCTGACCGGCATGGATTAGGAGAAAGCGATGGGATTGGGCATGAATCGAACCTTGGAGCATATCCTCCCCCGGGTCCAGAAGCCGGCCCGGTACACCGGAGGCGAATATAACGCGGTCATCAAGGACCGCAGCCGGGTGGACACCCGGGTGGCGCTGTGCTTCCCGGACACCTACGAGATCGGGATGTCCAACCTGGGCATCCGCATCCTCTACGGCGTGGTCAACCAGATGGACGGCGTCTGGTGCGAGCGGGTCTTTGCCCCCTGGGGCGACATGGAGGAGGAGATGCGCCGGGAGAGCATCCCCCTCTATGGTCTGGAGAGCGGCGACTCCATCGCCGACTTCGACATCATCGGCTTTTCCCTGGGCTACGAGATGGCCTATACCAACGTGCTCAACATGCTGGACCTGGCCGGTCTCCCCCTCCGCAGCGCCGAGCGCACCGGACTGTCCCCCCTGGTCATCGCCGGGGGCACCTGCGCCTTCAACGCCGAGCCCATGGCCCCCTTTATCGACATCTTCTCCCTGGGCGAGGGCGAGGAGGTGACGGTGGAGCTGGTCAACCTCTACCGGAAGGCCAAGGAGGAGTGCTGGACCAAGGAGGAGCTGCTCATCGCCGCCGCCCAGATCCCCGGCCTCTATGTGCCCTCCCTCTATGAGGTCTCCTACCACGACGACGGCACCGTGTCCGCCATCACCCCCACCCACGGTGCGCCGGCCACCGTGACCAAGCGCATCGTGCAGGATCTGGACAAGTCCTACTTCCCCACCGCCCCCATCGTCCCCTCCACCGAGATCGTCCACGACCGGGTGATGCTGGAGGTCTTTCGGGGCTGCATCCGGGGCTGCCGCTTCTGCCAGGCGGGCTACGCCTACCGGCCCGTCCGCTCCAAATCCGCCGGCGTGCTGGTCCGGCAGGGCATCGAATCCTGCCAAAATTCCGGCTATCAGGAGATGACCCTCTCCTCCCTCTCCACCAGCGACTACCGCTACCTGCTGGATCTGTGCGACGGGCTCCAGAGCTGGTGCGATCCCAACGGCGTCAACCTGTCCCTCCCCTCTCTGCGGGCGGACAACTTCTCCTGGAGCCTGATGGAGCGGCTCCAGCACGGCCGGAAAAGCGGCCTCACCTTTGCCCCCGAGGCCGGCACCCAGCGGCTGCGGGATGTCATCAATAAAAATGTCACCGAGGAGGACATCCTCTCCTTCTGCCGCACCGCCTTCGCCGGCGGTTGGTCCACGGTGAAGCTCTACTTCATGCTGGGCCTGCCCACCGAGACCGACGAGGACGTGCTGGGCATCGCCGACCTGGCCGAAAAGGTCTACCGCATCTGGCGGGAGGTGACCCCCAACCGGAGCCGCGGCGTCAAAATCACCGTCTCCACCGCCTTCTTCGTGCCCAAACCCCACACCGCCTTCCAGTGGGAGGCCCAGATCAGCCGGGCCGAGTACGAGCGGCGGGTCAAGCTCCTGCGGGACCACATCCGCAACCGCGCCATTGTCTACCGCTGGCATGACCCGGAGACCAGCCTTTTGGAGGCCGTCTTTGCCCGGGGCGACCGGCGCATGGCCGAGGTGCTGGAGTGCGCCTGGCGGAAGGGCGCCAAACTGGACACCTGGAACGAGTATTTCGACTACGGACGCTGGCAGGAGGCCTTTGCCGACTGCGGCGTGGACCCGGATTTCTACGCCGCCCGGGTCAGAGACAAGGAGGAGCTCCTCCCCTGGAGCGTCACCTCCGTGGGCGTCCGGCCCGCCTTCCTGTGGCGGGAGCGGGAACAGGCCTACAAGGCCGCCATTACCCCCGACTGCCGCCGTCAATGCACCCGCTGCGGCGCGGATCAGCTCAACCCCGGCAGCGTGTGCGACGCCAAATGATCCCCCAGCCCCAATACTGAACAAGGAGGCATACCGCCTGTGACCACCCATCGCCTGGCCTTTTCCAAATCGGATACCGCCAAATTCATCTCCCATCTGGATCTCATGCGCACCTTCCAGCGGGCATTCCTCCGGGCCGGCATTCAGGTACGCCACACCGAGGGCTTCAATCCCCACGCCTTCGTCTCCATCCCCCTCCCCCTCTCGGTGGGCTACTCCAGCGGCTGCGAGGTGCTGGAGTGCTCCCTGCTGGGTGAGCCCGACCTGGAACAGATCCCCCAGCGGATGAACGCCGTCCTGCCTGACGGCATCCACGTCTATCAGTGCTACGCCGGCGGACAGCCGGTCAAGGCCCTTCAATACGTCAATTACATCGTCACTCTGGAATATGAGGCCGGCGCGCCTTTCGGCGCCGAGGGCGCCATCCGCGCCCTGCTGAGCCGCGACTCCCTGGTGATGGAGAAGCGCTCCAAAAAGGCCAAAAGCGGCTTTACCCAGGTGGATCTCATCCCCCTTATCGCCCAGGCCACCGTGGAGGAGCGGCGGGACACCATTACCCTGGATCTGGTGCTGCGGGCCCAGAATCCCGGCCTCAATCCGGACTTGGTGGTGGCCGCCATCCGGCAGGAGTGCCCCGACATGGCCCCTGATTTCGTCTCCTTCCACCGCCGGGCCGTGCTGGACGACCAGCTTCAGCCCTGGTCCTGACACCTCTTCTCCATACGCTGCAAAACATTTTGTTTTGCAGCGTATTTTTATTGAGCTGACATAACTGAGGCTTGCCTTTCTTCCCAAAAAACAGTAAAATAAAATTTATCAATCCCGCTGTTTGCACGGCTGCAAAGGAGTGCCTGGAGTGAAAGAACGACAGACGCTTTTGATCGTGGACGATCAGGAGCTCAATCGCGTCATTTTGCGCGAAGCGTTGAGCCAAACTTATCATATCATCGAGGCGGCTGACGGAAACGAGGCCCTCCAAATGATGGAAGCCCATTACACCCAAATCGCCGGCGTCCTGCTGGATGTGGTCATGCCGGAGGTGGACGGCTTTGAGGTGCTGCGCACCATGAAGGAGCGCAACTGGCTGCGTACCATCCCGGTATTCCTCATCACGGCGGAAACCGACTCCCAGGTGCTGGTCCAGGGCTTCGAGCTGGGGGTGATGGACGTTATCACCAAGCCTTTCTGCCCGGAACTGGTCAAAAAACGGGTGGACAATATGGTGGAGCTCTACCGCCGCCGCTTTGAGCTGGAGGCCCTGGTGCTGGAAC
>NZ_JACLZC010000105.1 GCF_016901735.1 Pseudoflavonifractor phocaeensis
GCTATGCCGGCAGCCCCGCCGTGGATGATGCCGGCCTGATCTTCTCCGACGCCGATCAGGTCTCCGACTGGGCCGATGCCGGCGTCCGCTGGGCCGTGGCCAACGGCATCCTCTCCGGCAAGGGCAACGGCATCCTGGACCCCCTGGGCAATGCCACCCGCGCCGAAGTCGCCCAGATGCTCTACCGCTTTGTCAACCTGTGAAAGGAGGAGACACGATGAACGCAAAACGTATTCTGGCCGGAGGGCTGACTTGTGCCATGCTCCTCTCCACCCTTTCCATGAGCGCTCTGGCCGCTTCGGCGGACAACAGTGAGTGGAACGGCCATCCCGAAATCGTGGAAGTCAACCGGGAGCCCGCCCGGGCCACCGCCTATCCCTTCGACACCGCCGAAAAGGCCCTGGCCGGAGACCCGGAGGCCTCCAGCTATTATCAGCTCCTCAACGGCGACGACTGGCGCTTCTCCTGGGCCGAAAAGCCCGCCGACCGCATCGGCCTGAAGGACGACGCCTTCGCCGACGCGGACTACGACGACAACGCCTGGGACACCATCACCGTGCCCCTGAGCTGGCAGGTGGTCAAGGATGAGGACGGCAACTTCAAGTACGACCAGCCCATCTACGCCAACCAGGACTACCCCTGGCAGTACACCGCCGACGGCAAGCAATCCCAGGTGGGCACCGCCCCCACCAAGTATAACCCCGTGGGCACCTACCGCAAGGACCTGGGCGACCTGTCCGCCTGGGACGGCCGGGATGTGTTCATCAGCTTTGAGGGCGTGGAAACCGCCATGTACCTCTATGTCAACGGCCAGTACATCGGCTACGCCGAGGACTTCGCCACCCGCCACGAGTTCAACATCACCGACGCTCTGGACTTCGCCCCCGGCGCGCAGAACGTGGCCACCGTGGAGGTTTTCCGGTGGAGCGACGGCAGCTACATCGAAAACCAGGACGGTATCCGCCTGGCCGGTATCTTCCGGGACGTCTATCTCACCTCCAAGGCTTCCGTGGAGATCCGGGACTTTACCGTGGTCACCGACCTGGATGAAAATTATGTCAACGCCGACCTGAATGTGGAGGTGGAGCTGCGCGACCTGGGTGCGGAAAGCACCGACGGCCTCACCGTGGAGGGCCAGCTCTATGACGCCGACAACCAGCCGGTGGGCAGCGCCATGACCGCCCAGGTTAGCTCCTTCTCCGACGGCATCGCCACCGTCAATCTCACCGCCCCCTATGAAAATCCCCTCAAGTGGAGCGCCGAGCACCCCAATCTCTACCGCCTGGTGCTCACCCTGAAAAAGGACGGAACCGCCGTGGAGTATACCGGCGTCAACGTGGGCTTCCGTGAGATCAGCATCATCAACGACGGCACCACCAACGCCCAGATGATCCTCAACGGCGAACCCCTTTACCTCAAGGGCGTCAACCGGGGCGAGATGTACCCCACCACCGGACGGCATATCTCCAAAGAGGTCATGGAGCAGGAAATCAAGCTCATGAAGCAGAACAACATCAACGCCGTCCGTACCTCTCACTATCCCAGCGACCCCTATTTCTATGAGCTGTGCGACAAGTACGGCATCTACATCATGGACGAGGCCAACGTGGAGTCCCACAACGGCCGCAGCCAGTACAGCGTGCCGGGCGACATCCCCGGCTATGTGGTGGCCTGTGAGGACCGGGCCGTCAGCATGGTGGAGCGGGACAAGAACTACCCCTGCGTCATCATGTGGTCTCCCGGCAACGAGACCGGCACCGGCGCCTCCATCCAGGCCATGCTGGAGTACTTCGACACCGATTCCACCCGCCTCATCCACTACCAGGGCTGGAACGCCAACGAGCTGGTGGACGTGGAGTCCAACATGTACCCCGAGATCAGCGCCGTGGAAAAGGCCGGCCGCAGCACCAACAGCCCCTACATCATGTGCGAGTATGACCACGCCATGGGCAACAGCGCCGGCAGCCTCAACGACTACTGGGAGGTCATCCGCAGCTATCCCAACCTCCAGGGCGGCTTCATCTGGGACTGGGCCGACCAGGCCATCGATACCCCCATCCCCGGCAATCCCTCGGAGACCTTCTGGGGCTACGACGGCGACTGGGAGATCGTATCCGGCAAGAATAACTTCTGCGTCAACGGCATCGTCTCCCCCGACCGCACCCCCCAGCCCGAAATGGCCGAGGTGAAAAAGGTCTACCAGAACTTCCAGATCTCCGCCAAAGACCTGGAGAACGGCGTCATCACCGTCCTCAATGAGAACGTGGACACCAACGCCAACGAGTACACCCTCAACTGGGCGCTGGTCACCGACGGCGTCACCGTGGCCTCCGGCAGCCAGACCGCCGACGTGGCCCCCCAGGAGAGCGCCGACATCCAGCTGGAAGGCTACGCCGCCCCCACTCTGGCGGTTGGTGAGGAGTGCTTCCTGAACATCAGCTTTGCCACCAAGACCCAGCCTGTCTGGGCCGACGAGGAGCACTACGTGGTGGCCACCGAGCAGCTGGCCCTGGACACCGCCGGCGGAACCCTCCCCAAGGTGGACACCTCCGCCATGGCGGACTTTACCCAGGTGGACGACGGCGAGACCGCCCTTACCATCGACGGCGACGGCTTCTCCATCACCTTCGACAAGACCACCGGCAAGCTCAGCTCCTACCAGGTGGACGGCGTGGAGTATCTGGCCGAGCCCCTGGAGCCCAACTTCTGGCGGGCCTCCACCGACAACGACGACAAGACCTCCCATGATACCCAGTGGGAGAGCGCCGTCACCGGCGCTTCGGTCACCAGCTTCTCCGTCACCCCGCTGGAAAAACTGGTCTACGTTACCGTTGGGATGCAGCTGGGCACCAAGGGCAACAGCACCTATACCGCCACCTATATCGTCTACGGCGACGGCAGCGTGGTGGTCAACAGCACCCTCAATCCGGACAGCAGCCTCAATCCCCTCCTGCGGGTGGGCATGCGCCTCCAGATGACTCCCGGCTTTGAGTACATAACCTGGTACGGCCGCGGCCCCTCCGACAGCTACTGGGACCGGAAGGCCGGCTCTGACGTGGGCGTCTATGAGAGCACCGTCAGCGAGCAGTTCACCGACTTCCAGTACCCCCAGGAGACGGGCAACAAGACCGACGTGCGCTGGATGGCCCTGACCAATGAAAACGGCGACGGCCTCCTCTTCGACGCCGGCGACATGGTGCTGGAGATGAGCGCCCTCCACAACACCCAGGAGGACCTGGACCAGGCCAAACACCCCTATCAGCTCCAGGGCACCGACAACACCGTGGTGACCATCGACTACCACCAGATGGGCCTGGGCAGCGGCAGCTGCGGCCCCGCCACGCTGCCCCAGTACACCCTGCCCACCGACGAGACCTATTCCTACACCTACCGCATCCTGCCCATCAGCGCCGCAGATGACTGCATGGCCCTCTCCAAGACCGACCTCACCGACGAGAGCATCGACCTCATCACCGGCATCACCGTGGACGGCCAGGCGCTGGAGGATTTCAACCCCGATGTGATGTATTACAGCCTCCGCAAGCTGCCCGCCGAACAGCCGCCCGTGGTGGCCGTCACCACTGCCAGCGACGGCGTGACGGTGGACATCCAGCAGGCCGAGGGCGTGCCCGGCGTGGCTACCATCACCGCCACCGCCGCCAATGGATACAGCCGCACCTATACCGTGGAGTTCCTGTACAGCCCCTATGTCTATATTTCCAATCTGGTGCCCGAATCGGTCCAGGTGGGTTATCCCGCTGGCGCCACCAACGTCACCAACGACACCAACCTCAAGGGTAGCAAGATCTCCCTCAAGGTGGACGGCGTCACCCAGACCTTTGAAAAGGGCATTACCGCCCACTGCGCCTCCAACGTGGTCTACGACCTGAGCGGTCTCAACGCCGAGCGGTTCCAGGCTTACGTGGGCATCGACCTGGTGGAAGGCAAGAACCCCAGCTCCGCCATCACCTTCCAGGTGCTGGGCGACGGTGAAGTGCTCTACACCTCCCCCAGCATCACCACCTACGGCACCGGCTATCTGGTGGATGTGGATGTCACCGGCGTGGACACCCTCACCCTCATCGCCACGCCCTCCGGCTCCAACGGCCACGGCCATACCGTGTGGGCCGACGCCAAGCTGAAGATCGCCGAGGGCGAGCCCCCGGTGGTCAACCCCACCCTGGAGCTGGCCGACGGCGCCGCCGGCGTCCTCTCCGACGTGGAGGGCGTGGGCAAGGTCCTGTCCGGCGTGCCGGTGGGCGTTACCCTCAAGGACATCGCCGACCTCTTTGTCCCCGTGGAAAACGGCGCCCTGGAGTTTATGGAGTCCACCGGCGGTTCCCTGGAGGGGGACGACACCCCCATGGTCACCGGCTATGTGGTCATCCTCCGGGTGGACGGCACCGAGACCGACCGCCTGAGCCTCTCCTTGCTGGGCGACCTGGTGCCCGACGGCCGGCTGGATAACTCCGACCTCCAGATGATCCGCGACACCATCGTGGGCAAGCAGACCCTGGACGGCCTCACCCTGCTGGCCGCCGACGCCGACGGCAGCGGCGACGTGGACGCCTTTGACCTCATAGCCATCAAGCGTCTGGCCGAATAATTCCATTCTCCACCTGTGACACACTGCGCCGGGGAGCCGTACAGGCTGTGCGGCTCCCCGGTGTCCCATTTTCGCGTTTAGAAAGGAGGGGATGTCCCATCGTCTTTTGGTTCCGTCCACACACATGATGAAAGGAGACATTGTTATGCGATCCAAGCTTCGCCGCGCCCTGTCCCTTTTCCTGGCCATGGCCATGGCGGTGAGCCTCCTCACGCTGGCCGGACCGGCCGCCTCCGCTGCGGAGAGCGACGGCCGGACCGTCCTCAGCTTCAACAACGACTGGCGATTCTACCCCGGCGACTGGCCCGACGCCCAGGACCCTGCCCTGGACGACAGCCAATGGCTGTACGTTAACACCCCCCACAGCACCATCCAGTACACGCCGGAAACCTATTACCAGGAAGATCTGGGCATCTTCTGGTACCGGCGGCACTTCACCATGGACCCGTCCATGGAGGGGCAGGAGCTCCTCCTCACCTTTGAGGGCGCCATGCAGGAGGCCACGGTATGGCTCAACGGGGAGGAGCTGGGGGTCCATCAGGGCGGCTACACTCAGTTCGCCTTTGATATTTCCGACAAGGTGGATTTTCATGGGGAAAACGTGTTGGCGGTCCGGCTGGATACCCGGCCCAACGCCGCCTTTGCCCCCGGCAAGGTCAACCCCGATTTCCAATACTTCGGCGGCCTTTACCGTGACGTGTATCTGACCGTCACCGATCTGGTCCACATCACCGATCCCATTTCGTCCGGCACCGTGGCCGGCGGCGGCGTGTTCCTCACCTCCCCCGCCGTCTCCAAGGAGAGCGCCACCGTCAACGCCAAGACGGAGGTGGAAAACAGCAGCGGCAGCGACGCCGAACTCACCCTCCGCACCGAGATCATCGACGCCGACGGCTCCTCGGTGGTGGCCGCGGCGGAGGACACCCAGACGGTGGCCAGCGGCGCAAAGTATTCCTTCTCCCAGGACCTGACCGTGGCACAGCCCCGGCTCTGGTCCACCAACACCCCCGAGCTCTACAC
>NZ_JACLZC010000106.1 GCF_016901735.1 Pseudoflavonifractor phocaeensis
AGGACCAGGTGCCGTCGCCGTTGTCGATGACGGTCCAGACGTCGCTCTCAGAGAAGCCGGACAGGGTGCCGTCGGTCAGGGAGACGTCGGTGCCGTTGTTGTAGAAGCCTTTGTAAGTGCCGGAAAGGGCCTTGCCATAGGCGGGGTTATAGATGACCACCTGGTCGCCGCCGGCAATGGGACCGGCAGGCTCCGCCTCGCCCTCCAGCTTGTAGAGGGTGAAGTCGCAGGGATAACCGGCGTTGATGGTGGTGTTCTTATAGGCCCGGAACTTGTTTTCCGAGCTCTTGTTGCTGGCCAGGGTAACGGTATCCTCGCCCACGCCCAGGAACCGGAAAGCGCCGTTCGCAAAGGTGACGGCCCAGGTGTAAGCCCCGGACTGGATACCGTTATTGTTGCCGCCCTTGGGGGCGACGGTCACGCCGTTCCCGTCGGTGAGGGTGACGCCGTCCGCGGTGACGGAGACGGTCCACACCAGATTGGCGGCGGGATCGGTAATGGCGCCGTTGTCATCGGTCAATTGTGTGGCGGTCAGCCAGGTGCCGTCCAAAGCGCCCACGGCATAGCCGCTGTCCACCACCATAACATACTGACCGTCGGTCAGCTGGTCCTGAGCGGTGATCTTCTGAAAGGTGCCCGTATTGTCGGCGGCAAAAACCGCGGCGGGCAGGAGGCTGAGGAGCATCGCCACAGCCAGCAGCGCAGATAGGAACGTTTTCAGCTTGTGTTTCATCCTTGGATCATCCATCCTTCCTGAAACGGTGCCGCGGCCGGAGACCGCGGTCAGTTTTTCTGCAATCAATACGGCGATGACGGCACCTCCCTTCCCTGTTTCCAATAAGGGCGTAACCTTATTGTAACAAATTCCAACACGAATTACAATATTTTTCCGTGGTTCTGACGAGAAGAGCCGGTAAAGAATAAGATGGATTTGTAAAATAGGCGCAAAGGACAAAAAACACCCCCGGGACTTTCGTCCCGGGGATGTTGGGTGCTAGGGGTTTAATGAACGGAAAGCTTAGTCCGCAACAGCCTCGATAGAGGTCAGGATGACCACAACAGCGCCGTCCTCGCTCACGTTCAGAGCCAGCTTGACGTTCTCAACCTTGGGAGCGTCAGCATCCAGCAGGTCGGCCAGAGCCTTCAGGCTGGACACGGACTTCTCGTACTGGCCATCGGCATCCTTGTCGTGGGCGTCAACAAACTTGGCGCCGGACACGTCGATGTCCTCGTACTTATGGCTGTCGGTGGTGGTGACAGTCAGCAGGCCATCGTACAGGGCGTTAGCCTCCATCTTGGCATTCACCAGAACGCCTTCCTCGCCGTCCCAGATGTACTTGCTGCTGGCTACCTTAATGTCCATGGTGTCCACATCAGCGTCGTCCAGCTCATAGTAGTCGTCGTCGTTGATGGTGTAGGCGTAGAAGCCGGCCGTGTCAGCGGTGTAGTCCTCGGCCACGGCCACGGTCTTGGAGCTGCCGTCCACGAAGTACAGGGTCTGCATCACATAGCCGTCGCCCACCTCGTTCTTGTCGGCATCAGCCACGAACACCAGGTCCTCGTTGTACTCGGTCTTCTGGTCGATCTCGCTGGCGCTGCCGATGATAACATACTTCACGGTGGAGCTGCCGTCGGCGGTGATGAAGTAGACCTTATCGCTGGTGGTGGTATTCAGGGAGATACCGCCGGTAGCGGTGGAAACAGCCAGGTCAGAGCCGCTCTCGCCGATCATGACATACTCGGTGCTGCTGTTGAAGCGGTAGGTCTTGCCGACGGTCATACGGGTGGTGTTCTTGGTGAACTCGAAGGTGGTGCTGCCGGTGTTAGCGTCCTTGATGTCCCAATCCTTGCCGCCGTCCCAAACAGTCAGGTCATACTTCTCGTTGCCAGCCTTATAGGTGGTGGTAGTGGTAGAACCACCGGTCGACTGGCCCTCATTATAGGCCGTACCGGTCCACTTCTTATCGGAAATGGTCACCAGCTTACCAGCATAGTCAGCATTGGTGTAAGGATCGGTGCCGACCTTGCCGGCCTGATTCTCAATAACGGTGTCCTTATTGGCCAGATCACGGCTCTCCAGCTCGATCTCGGAGACGGTGCCGTCCATGGCAACCAGCTGAGCGTGATAGGTGGTGTCCTTGCCGCCGTAGCTGCCAGTGCCCTCGTTCTTCCAAACCAGAGCCACATAGTACACGTCGTCGATGGTGGCGTCAGCGCCCTCCACCAGCTCGATGCCCAGGACATAGTCGTTGTTGTCCAGGTACAGGATGTAGCTGGAGTCCTTGCCCACGGTCACGTTGGTGAGGGTGGTGTCCAGAACGCCGGCGCTGTAGCCGTCAACCACGGTGTACTTGGTGCCGTCCACGGTCAGGGTGTTCTTGGAGACGTTCTTGGTGGAAACGGAGCCCTCAACGGCCTCGGGGATGTAGGAAGCGATCACCTTACCGTCGTTCACGATGACGGCAACATAGGCGTCCTCTTCATAGGTGTCGGCGTTGAAGCCGGCGATGTCGGTGCTGTTGTACTCGGTGCCGTCGATGGTGACGTAAGCAACCACGCCGTCCTCGGCGTCGTCGTCATCCACGTCGGTGTCCACGTTGGTGATCTGCTCCAGGGAGTAGCGGCTGACAACAGCGGCCTCAATGGCGTTGTCATCGCCCAGGAAGATCTCGACCACGTCGCCGGTCTTGAGGTCCATGACACTGTCGGCCTCGGCGCCGTTCAGAGCGTACACCTCGCCAGCGGTCAGCTTCTTGTTGCCGGTCTCGTCCTTCAGCTTGGCCAGGACGTCGGTGCTGGTGACGTTCTCGTCGATGACCACGGTGTAGTCAGCGGTCTCAGCGGAGGTGGCAACCTTGTTGTCGTCGCTCACGTTGCCGTAGTACCAGGTAGCGGCGGGACGGCCCAGGTCGTCGGTGTCGTTCACGACCTTCTTCAGGTCGGAGAAGTACTTCTCGCAGAACTGCTGAACGCCGTCAGCCTTGTCATCGTAGCCCTTTTCGTCCTTGTCAACGGTCACAGCCTCGGGAGCGGAAGCGCCGGTGGCAACTTCGATGCCGTTGATGGTGATGGTGGTGCCCTTGTTGGAGTACTTCACCATGTCGGCGGTCAGGGTCTGGAACGCCATCTGAGCAGCGTTGTCGCGGCTCAGAGGATCGCTCAGCACGGTGCCGTTCACAAAGATGCCAGCGTTCACGGCGTCGGTAGCCACGTTGATGGCCCAAGCGGTGCCGGTGTAGTTCTGGATGGTGGCGTCATAGCCCAGGGCGACCAGCAGCATCTTGGCGAAAGCGTGGCCGGTCAGCTGACCCTCGGGCAGGAACTTGCCGGTGCCGTCACCAGCGAGGATGCCCATGTTGGCGCAGTAGGAGATGTAGGGAGCGGACCAGCGGTCAGCGGCCACATCGGTGAACATGGTGCCGGAGTTACCCAGCTTCTCAGCGTTCTCGGGACCCATCAGCATGTAGCAGATGATCTTAGCGGCCTGCTCACGGGTCAGGATCTCGTTGGGCAGGAACTGACCCTTGTCAGTACCCTCGAGGACATCGATCGCGGTCATCACGTCAGCCGCGGTGGTGTTCTTGATCTCAGCCTGGTCGCTGAAGTCGGCGGCGCTGGCGCCGACGACCATCATGCCAAGAACCATGACAGAAGCCAGAGCCATGCTGAGAACTCTCTTGAGATTTCTCATTTCGGATTTCCTCCTTATTCAATTTGGGCGCGGGGAGATACGCTCCTCTTTGCCTCTGGGAGAATCATAAAGCAAAAACCCCGTTTCGTCAACCGCTTTTCACAAACTGTAACAAACCTGTAAAATAAGCGGCGGCAGGGAGGGGCCTGCCTGATTCTCATTCCATTTAGACGGTGTTTCCCTGAAAAAGTTCCATTAAACCGGCTGGTTTTTTCACATTTGTGCAAAAAGTAAAAACGCCCCCGGAAACTCCGGGAGCGCCTTCGGCAACCTGCACGGCAGGCTTTATTTTATATATAAGGTATGTAGCTAATTGGCGGGACGCAGAGGGACCTTGACCGCCGCGGCCACTTCGTCGGCCCAGCCCAGCAGCGCGTTGACGCCGTCCCGTATCTCGGCCTGTCCCTCGGCCAGCGCGGACAGCTCGCCGGACATCCCGGCGGCGGCGGCGGTAAGCTGGGCGGCAGTTTGTTCCAGCCCTTCCAGCCGGCAGTGGATCGGCTGGAGTTTTTCGTCCAGCATACGGCTCAGCGCCAGCAAAAGCACCGATTCGTCCATACGTCCCGTCCTCCCCCATGATCCCAGATGATGTGAGACGATTATATTTCATTCGGGCTTTTTTGTCAAGATGGCGGCAAAAAAGGGAATATTTCGACATGTTTAGCAAAAACCGCTGCTGTATATTGGAAAAATACTGTACGAGCAATATAGAATTATGCTATACTATTCAATAAAAGAAAATACGTCAGAGCAAAACGGGGGACAGGCGATGAACGGTTGGAGTGAGACGGAACGAACAGACCTTGTCTTTTCCCCGGCCTCCAGGGAGGAGACCCCGCTGCTGCGTGCGCTGATCGTGGACGACGATGCCAGCACCCGCACGCTGCTTCGCTCCTGGCTGGAGGGACTGGAGGAATTTGCGCGCCCGTTGGAGGCGGAGGACGGACAGTCGGCGCTGGAGCAGCTGCGGCGGTACGCCCCGGACCTGATGCTGTTGGATCTGGTGATGCCGGGCACCAGCGGCTTTGCGGTGCTGGAACGGCTGCGGGAGTTATCCTGCCGGCCTCGGGTGGTGGTCATTTCCCGCGTGGGGAGCGAGCGGCTGTTGGATCAGATCTTTTCGCTGGGGGCGGATTTTTATTTTCAAAAGCCGGTGAATTTGAAGGATCTGACCTATGTGGTCCGGCTGCTGTTCTGCCAGTCGGGGGCCAGGCCGGCCGGTCAGCGGCGGGGGCCGGCCTTTGACATTTTGTATGCCATGGGCGCTTCGCCGAAATTGCAGGGCACCTTATGGGCGGCCCGTCTGGCCGAGGCGCTGGCCAGCGTTCCGGAGGGGCAGATGTTGCTCAAGGAGGCCTATTACGCGGTGCGCCGTCCGGGGGACAGCTCTTATCTCACGGTAGACAAGAACATCCGGGATCTCATTCAGCGGCTGCATCGGGTGGGCGCGCCGGACTATCTCCGTCTGTGGGACCAGGACCATCTGCGCGCCCCCACCTGCGGCGAGTTTCTCCACGCGCTGGCCAGGGAGGTGCGCAGGCGCTATGAGCAGACCCTTTCGCCCGTGCGGTAAAAGCCGACGGTGGAAAACAGGACGCCCCGGACGACATGGTCCGGGGCGTTCAGTCTGTCGAAGAAGTGGAAGGTGGTGCAGGAAACGTCAAAATGCCTGCATGGATGCGGGCGACCACAAGGGTCGCCCCTACAAGACGGGAGGGGATCGCACTCCCC
>NZ_JACLZC010000107.1 GCF_016901735.1 Pseudoflavonifractor phocaeensis
AATGAAGTCAGCCAGCAACAGAGGCGTCCTCAAGGGCTGCCTCCAGGTGCTTCATGTTCATGTACTTCTTGTTGCCCCACTGGGTGCCGGCCACATGTCGCAGCCGGGCGCAGACAAGCATGAGGGCAGAGTTGCCGTCCGGGAAGCTGCCTACCACACGAGTGCGGCGGCGGATCTCCCGGTTCAGCCGCTCAATTACATTGTTGGTGCGAACATGGGTCCAGTGCTCACTGGGAAAATCGCAGTAGGTCAAAGTCTCATCAATGCTGTCCTCCACCTTCTTAGCGGCCTCTTTCAGCTTCATGGAACGCAGCTCCTCCATCACCGCCTTAGCCTGTTCTCGGGCGGCTTTCTTACTCTCCTGAGCGTGGATCGCCTTGAGCATCTTAGCTACCAGCTTCACCTTGGAGCGAGGCGTAGCGGAGAACACATTGCGGTAGAAGTGGATGGTACACCGCTGGTATTTGGCCTCGGGAAACACTTCGCCCACGGCCTCCAGCATACCAAGACACTTGTCTCCAACAATAAGTTTCACGCCATCCAGACCACGGCCACGTAGCCATTGAAAGAAGCTGACCCAGCTGGCCTTGTCCTCTTTCATGCCCTCGGCGGCGCCCAGAATCTCACGGTATCCGTCCTCATTGACTGCAATCGCTACCAGAATGGCTACATTTTCGAACTCTCCGCCCCAGTTGCAGCGCAGGTAGATCCCATCCACATAGACATACGGATAACGCCCACCTTGCAGAGGGCGGTTCCACCAATCTTCAATGTGGACATACGCTTTCTTGTTCAGCTCACTGATGGTGGAGGGAGAGACCTTGCTGCCCCACAGAGCCTCGGTGATGTCCTCCACACGCCGGACGGATACACCGGCCAGGTACATCTCAATAAGAGCTTCTTCCACACTGCTCTCCCGGTGGCGATACCGCTCAATAATGGCAGTCTCAAAGGAGATTCCCTTGAGCTTGGGCACCTTGAGGGTGACATCTCCAGAGGTGGTTGTGAGGTTGCGGTTGTAGTGACCGCTGCGATAGCCCTGGCGCTGCTCGTTGCGCTCGTACCGGGCCGCCTGGGTCAGTTTTTGAGCCTCGGCCTCCAGCAGCTCGTTCAGTGTTTCCTCTACGCTTCCGCGTACAAGTTCCTTGAGCTGCCCCTGATAACTTCCTCGTTTAGCTGTACAATCTTCTCGGACATGGTTTGCTGTCTCCTTTCAGAATGGTGTGTCGCGATTTCATTCTACCAGAGTTCTGCAAACCATGTCTCTCTTTATCTGCTTTTCAATTTGCCAAACTTATTGTACCTTATCTACCTTATCGGGGTGGCAGGGCGTTTCCGCATAGGAAAATGCCAGATTTTCACCTTTAGACAAGATGAGAGTACCGCCATCGGATTAATGTTGTCCGATGGTGGCGCTCTCATTGATAATTTCCTCATGTGCTTTAAACTATTTGTCCTTTTTCTTTCCCTTAAAGTTCTTTTTGAACTCTTGAAAACCACTGGCATCTTGTTGATACTTTGAACTATGGAACTCGCTATGCTCATCATGCGTTAAAACTACTAGATTTTCAGAATTCAAAGCTTTCTCAGGACAATCAGCAACTCTGGTTATATGATGCACTTCACCTTTGCCGTTTAAGGGTTCTCCCGATAATTCACCAGCTGTCGCTTTCCTTTTGCCTATTGTTTTGGCTCCCAACCTAGGTCGTTCTTTTCGAATTTTGTCAGATTGCAAAGTACGCTCTTTGCATAATTGTGAATTATTTGAGAAAGCTTCAACACAATCACTTGCATATTTTAAATGTTCTCTTTCCAATAAAGATCTTGGTTGCTCTCTGCGTTTGGAAAATTCCTTTTGAAGGTGAGGGGTTGATAAATAGTCATCTGCCCCATTTTGATAAACATCATCATTTGGCGCATCATTTAATACTATTTGAGCACCTTTTTTGTCGGTGTTAAGTAAAATTGGTAGCTTTTTCCCATTTATGTAAGTTTTGTTGCCTACAGCGATACCACCATCTATAACTGCATCTTGAATTTGTTTTTGCACTTTTTCTTCAATCGCATCAGTTTGGGGAAACTCTATCTTAAATTCATCCGCTTTACGGGGGACTAATTCTTTACTTTTCCTGACTTCGGTTGAGCCATTATTCATCCCCCTCTTAAAAGCACTTCAATACTCTACCATATAGTATTTCGAGGTTTTGCATGGCCTCTTTAGCTGCCTGAGAGTTTTCAGGATTAAGATCAGGATGTATTTTTTTCATGATATTTCGATGCCAGATTTTTGCTCTTTGTTCATCATCATAAAGGTCACTGGTTAATCCGATAATTTGATTCCGTTTTTCTCCATCCATATGTGTAAGGGCAAATATATATCTTGCGCTTTCGCTACGAAAATAGATATCATTCTGAAATGTGTCCCAATGATTTTTTAACACAACGATGGCTTTGTATAAATCATCTACACTGGACATTTTTATTTCGAGAGGCTTGATTTCATTTCTTACTAAATCAACAATTTCTTAGAAAAAACATTCATCCGATACTAACGCTTCAAATTCTTTTTTGCATGATATCTCCTTAAGTTTTTCGATGGTAACTTTCATACTTCTGTCCTTTCTTTATTAAATAAGGGCTATGCATAAGCCTGGTTAATTTAAAATTTCTAAAATTGTTTAAATTATTATATCATACCCTCTCCCAAAAACAAACATTTCCATTTACAATTCATGCATCTCTTGCCCGAGTGATCTAGATATTTCCACTTTTTTAATCAGGCTCTCCACATTTCTCCATAAAATGTCATACTCCTGTTCCTCCCGCTGAGCTTTTCGATATTCCGATTGCAGGGCGGTCCGCCTGGCGGTGAGTTCATCCATTTCGGCCCGGAGCCGCTGGGCGGCGGGCAGGGGTACGGCGTTCAACCGTTTCAGCTCCCTTGCCGCCGCCTCAAACAGGATGATCTCACTCTCATGCCCCCGGAGGAATTTCTCCTTGTCCTTGGACTGACGGTATTGGTCATACAGGGGGCGGAGCTGGCGATAGGTGGCAGCGTGCTTCATAGTGAGGGTCAGCCGCTCCATTTCCTTTTCGGCGGTTCGGAGATCCGCCTTTACCCTGGCGGTGGCGGCTGCCGCCCCATCGCACCGCTCGGACAATTCCTCCAAACTTCCAATGCCATGCTCCGTCAGGAAGTTCAGCGTTTCCGCTGCCCGTTTTAGGTTCTCAATAGTTGCCCAATGTTTGTAGCCGGCACTCTGCTGAGCTTTGATATTGTTCTGGATGTCGATGAACAGGCTGGGCCTCCCGGTGCGCTGTTTCGGCTGGCGGGAAGGTTCGGGCCTGCCGGCGATCCGGGCGGTCAGAGCTTTCTCCGCATAGTCCGCACCCAGAGTTTTCAACCGGGTAAACCGCTCCTGGCCCGGAGCCCTGGCGGATATGTACTTGCCCCGTTTCAGTTCGTACCCTTCTCGCTGGAGGCGGCGGAGCAGGTCCTCCAAATCGGTGCAGCCGGGCAGGAGCCGGTCGATGGTAGAGCGCAGCTTTGCCTTGTAGCTGGTGCCGTTCTGTTCCGCCTGATGCTCAATATAGCTCTTGCCCTTGTCTTGACCGGGGACGATGACGGACAGGCCATGCTCTTTGCAGATACGGTCGCTGGTGCGGCGGATCTCATGGTAACTCCTTTTTTGTTGGAGTGGTAGTGCCGGTGGTCCTGAAAACTGACCGCATTGAAGATCAGGTGATTATGAACATGATCCTTGTCAATGTGAGTGGTGAGGACAAATTCATATTTGCCGCCCAGGACCTCCCGCGCCAATTCCATGCCGATCCGGTGGGCTTCCTCCGGTGTGACCTCCCCAGGCTCAAAGGTCTGGATGAGGTGCCGGCCCAGGTTCGTTCCCTTGTCGATGGAATGGCGGCGCGTCCATTCAAATTCAATGTCGGCGGTCTCGGCGGCGCAGCCAAAGGAGGGACACCAGCAGCTTTCCGTCCGTCTTGTCAGGGTTGCAGATATAGTCAATGGCCGCTTTCAGCGTTGACTTAATAGGATGCGTCTTTGTAACTGCCATATCTGATCCAGCCTTTCCCGGATTTCCTCCATGTCGGCCTGATAGGTGGGGCCACCGGCGTTGACCCGCTTGGCGATCTGATTGATGTTCCGGCCAATGGCGGACAGGAGCTGGTTCATCTCCTTGATGTCCCTAGTGTCCACATAGATGATATATCCGTCAATCGCCATCTTCCGCAGGTAGGCGCTGATCCGCTTTGTCTGGAGCTGGGCCATCTTCTGTTCCATCAGTTCCTTTTCCCCGGCGGTCACATAGAACTTCACCTGGATATTCCGTTTCCTGTTTGCCATCGTGGTATCTCGCCTCTTTTCGCATCAGGGTTTGGGATGTTCCCAACAAGCATTTTTCGGGTTTAGGGGGAGGGTTCCCTAAAGCCCAAAATCGCAAGTGGGTACTCACTTGCTATGCTTGCTATCGTTTCTCTCTACCCGTTTTTCCCTCTACTAATACTACAATTCACAACACCCAAAACGGCAATCTACAAGGGGAAAATTTGAAAAGAAAAACGCCACAACCATCATAGGTTACGGCGTTCAAATATTCATCAGAAAATCAATCTTTTTCACTTTCAACTTCCACCACTTCTTTTGCGGTAGCTGCCACGATCCGGAGCCCGGCATCACTCATATTGTCCAAAAGCGTGTCAAGCTGGCGGCGCTGTGTGGATTTTCCGGCCTCATTGTCCGGGAAGAAAAACTGATCCACCGAAATGTTGTAACGGGCAACAAGCTCATAGAAGATTTGGAGGCTTGGATGCTGCCCTTTATTCTCGATATTGGCAAGATAGCGGGGAGAGATATACATCTCGTCACTTACTTTCTTGCGGCTTTCTTTTCGCCCTTTCCGGGCCTCTTTGATTGCTGCCCCAAACGCCTTGAAGTCGTATTTTGGTACAGGTCTTTTTGCCATATAAATTCACCTAATTACATTCTACGATTCACCTTTCTTTTTGGATATGTCTATATAGTTCCCATAGTTAGCCTAAATAATTCTTATTATAGATGAGGCTACTTGAAAAGCATATGAAAAGCGCCGGACGCAGCGGTGAAGTGACCCCCAAAAGTTAGACAATATTTGAAAGTAAAAATTGTTTAAGCAGCCGAAAGGGCTTGTTGTCTGTGAATTGCAGGCGGCAAGCCCTTCAGCTTTGCCT
>NZ_JACLZC010000108.1 GCF_016901735.1 Pseudoflavonifractor phocaeensis
CCATACCTCATCACTGATATCGTGGCGTTGTTGTTCGTTACTCATAGGAACACCTCTTTCTGGGCTGTTGTCCCTATTATACTACATTACTCGTGTAAACACTATTTAAGAAAAACTGCCGCTTTGCTAAACCGACATTTCAGAAGGATTTTTCGGATGGAACTGCCGACAAAAGCGCCGCCAGGGTGCTTACCAATTCCGGCGATTTTTGCAGTTGCGCCACCAGCCCCGCCAGGTCCAAAGACGGGGTCGCCGCCGGTTTTTCCGGCTCCTTGGGCTTGGGCGGCTCCAGAGGGCGCACCGTCCGCAGGTCGGGATTGGCGCTGGCGTAGAAGGCGTCCTCAGACTTCTGGGCGTTCACCTTGCGGTCCTCGTCCAGAATGTGGGCATAGACCTGGGTGATCATGTCAATCTGGGCGTGGCCCGTGTCGCCTTGGGTGGCCTTCAGGTCGCCGTGGTTCAGCTTCAGCTTGTAGGTGGTGCTGGAATGTCGGAGGGAGTGAAAGACCACCTTGGGAAGCCCCGCGCTCTCCCGCAGCTTCTGGAATTCGCCCGCGATGATGCGTTCCTCGCAGGGGCGGCCGTTGGGCATCGCCACCACCAGATCGTAGTCTTGGTACTCGTCCCCCAACAGCTCTTTCAACTCATTCTGGGATTCCCTCCACTGGCGGAGAATATAGGCAACCGTCTTGGGCAGCCACACCTTCCGAATGCTGGAGTCGGTCTTGGGCTTTTTCAGAACGACTCTGGTGCTGGTGTTGGCAAACAGGGGCGGGAAGATGTGATAGATGTCCCGCTTGCCCAACATTTCAATGGCCCGTTTGGAGGCCCGCACCAGTTCCTTGTCAATATAGACATAGGCGTTATCCGTGGCGATGTCCTCGTCCTCAATGTGGACATTGCTCCAGGTGAGTCCCAGAATCTCGCCGATCCGCATGGAGCAGGCAAAGGCCAGATTCATGGCGATGTAAAGCTTGCTCTCCGTGCAGCTGTCCAGGGCTTTGCGGATGATCTCGGCGGTCCAGATGTCCCGCTTCTTGTACTCCGTCTTGGGCAGCACCACATTGTCGAAGGGGTTCTTGGGGACGATCTCCCACCGGACCGCCTGCTTGAAGGCGCAGCGGAGCAGTTTGATGATCTTCTCGATATTCTGGTTGCTCATGTACTCCGACTTGGGGCGGTGGGTCTTGGTGGCTACCGGCGGTGTTTTCTGTAAGGTCTGGATGTACTTGTCCACCACACGGGGCGTGGTGTCCTGCACCTTCATGTCCCCGATGATGGGGTTGATGTAGTTGGCGATGAGGGCGGTCTGGCTGTCGTACATGGATACGCCCCACCGCTTTTCCCCGTAGAGGGAAACGAAGTCCAGCATGAACTCCTTGATGGTCTGGTCGCTGGGCGGAAGAAAGGTGCCGGAGGTCTTTTTGCTCTCAATCTCCGCCTTGCGCTTCAATGCGTCCTGATAGCTGGATCGGGTCTCCCACTTCTGCTTTTTCTCGCCGTTTTCGTCTATGTAGCTGTAGACTACGGAATAGTTTTTCTTTCTCTTGATAATAGATGCCATAACGAACCTTCCTTTCTTGTGTCACAGGTCAAGTGACTCCAGCCAGTGGTCGAACGACCGCTTGGAAATCCGTATGGCGTTGCCAATTCGTACGCTTTTGAAAAGGTCCTCCCGCACAAGGCTATATGCCCGCGCTTGGCTGACACCTAAAATCACGGCAATGTCATTGACCGTGTAGGTGCGGCACTCCGAAGGCCTTTTCTCCGTACCGTTCTGAAGCTCTGACACAGCAGCCTCCTTTCCTGTCAGAAACGGCACGCAAAAGGGTATTCATTCATAACTTCCACCCTCATTGTACCGCGCCGTTTCGGGTTTGTCTGCTGCTAATGGAAAATTTACGAACTATCCGTAAACAGAAAAGCAGAAGATTTATCTGAAAATAAAAGAGGCAAAAAACGGACGGCTGCTGGCAGTACCTAAAGGTATTTCCTTCGGTCGCAGCTCCACGGGAATCTCACCCCGGCCCATGTTGATGGGTGCGCCGCGCAATGCTTTGAGGGCGTTCAACGCGGGAGTCTTATTATCCTGTCTGTGCATCCTCGCCAACAGGCTGCCACACCTGTTTTGCGGCCTGGTTTTGTCGCTCACCTGTTTGGTAGGAGTCCCGTCCTGCGGACTTGCAACAGACTTCATGGCGCACCGGCCGACCGGCTCCACGTTCTCTTGGGATAACTGATTGAGTGCATCGGCCAGGAGATCATTTTCAATCAGAATCACAGTTCCACGAGCTGTGAAAGAATGGTACTCCCAGGGATAGCGGTCATAAACCGCAAGCTGCTCCATGATTTCCTCTGGCAGTTCGCTCAGGCTAATCTCGCAGTTCCGCCGATAACGAATCTGGCGATATGCGTTAAGGGCTTCATACTTGATTGCCCGTTTGCAAAAGCTGTCAAAGGTATGCTGCTTATGTTCTTTATGGCGATCAGGTGTCATGTTCTCACCTCCCTCCGTGTCGGGAGGCGGGTCTTTTCTTCCCCTTTCGCCCACTACTGTTATGGCAATGCCGCTGTTTGGCTGGTTTCCCGCATTTATATTAAAAATTTTTTTGCCGCTCATAATTGGCTCCTTTCGTTTCGTTCAGGTTGACAGGCCGGAACGAAACGAGGCGGAGAGTGGCAGCCGGCGAAAAAACAGAAAAGCCGACAAAAAACGCCTGCCCGCAAATTGCGAACAGGCGTTAAGGAACGATAAGAAGTATTTACATGAATTGTGTGTTCATCTTCATAGCCGCAGCATTTCGGCAATAACGGACGGCTTTTTTTGATAATGTAAAGCCAATATGATTTTGCCTAAATACTGTTGCTTTCATGGCGGCTCCCTCCGTGGGCCGCCGATCCTGCGCCGGGCAAAGAGAAGCGGCGGCCTTGATTATTCAAAGCCGCCGCATTGTTAATTGGGCATGGGAAAACACTGCTGAACGACGGCTTTTTTTCTTTTTGCCGTCGCCCGGCAGTTGAAAAGTTATTTTTTTAATTTCATGTGGTACGCTTATGCGGTTATTGAATTATCTCCATTCAAATTTCGCTTTTCTTCTGAATAAGCGTTTTTCGCTCCCAGCCTTTATTTTGAAAATAGAGAAATCCAACAATAGCTGGCAAGATCGGGGAAAGAGCCTGTCCATAATAAATCCCCGGAAAGCCCATACTAAGTGTAAAGGCAAGAAGCCAGCTCACCGGCAGACGTACAATTACCGCATCCAGTAGCGCATTGAGCATAGCTATATTTGCAGCACCTAGCCCAATCGCAAAAGAATCCAATGTATACATGACAGCGTAAATTAGACTGTTGACACCGCAGCAAATCCGCAGATAATACACTCCGTCGTTGATTACTTCTGCACTGGTACTGCCAAAAAGCAGGATCAGTTGTTCGGCAAAAACTTGAACACCAATTACAACAACAAGGGTTACAGAAACATTCAGCAGCAAGCCGATTTTAACTACTTTCCGCGCCCGTTTTATCTCTCCGGCACCGATGCACTGGCCTACCATCACTGTAACCGCTTGTCCGATAGCCCAGCAGGGCATACCGGCAAAGGTATTGATCTGCAATCCAACACCAGAAGCAGCAGATACAGAAGTACCAAATTGATTTAGCATACCTGTTACAAGCAGATAAGCCGTGTTCACAACTACCATTTGAATTGCGGTAGGTAGCCCAACTTTAAGAATGGAAACCAGTTTATCCATTTGGAGTGTAAACGGCTTGTGAACATCAGCAGAGAAGAATACTTTGTGCTTTCTTAAATAGAACATGGAAATCAAAAAAGAAATCCCCTGTGCTGTGATAGTGGCATAAGCAGCTCCGGTTGTTCCTATTCCCAAAGGACCTACCAGCAAAATGTCTAAAGCAATATTGATAATCGTGGCAATCCCTACGAAATAAAGGGGGGGATTTGGAATCACCTAATCCTTTGAGTACAGAACATACAGCGTTATATCCAAAGACAAACACCGTTCCCCAGCAAATGATCTTCATATAATTGCAGGCATCTTGATATGCGTCTGACGGAACATTTAATGCTTGAAATAGCGGCTGGTAAAACGCCAACCCGATAACAGTTACAAGCAGAGCGGACACCAAAGAAAGCAAAGCCAGCGTTTGGAAAGTTTCAGCCTGTCCCTTTTTATCATTTGCCCCTTTATATTGGGCAATCAGAACAGCCCCGCCCATTGTCATACCAATACAGATAGAGTTAATTATATAGCATAATTTAGATGCGTTATTGATGGCAGCAAGCCCCGTATCACCCACAATTTGGCCGACTACCAGCATATCCACTACGTTGTAGAGTGATTGCAGGATATTTGCCAGAAGCAGCGGAAATGCAAAAGCAGCCAATTTTTTTGGCACGCTACCGTTTAATAAATTTTGTTTTTCGGTCATATCAATTCTCCTTTGAAATCAAAAAGAGGACACACAAATCTGTGCGCCCTCTGCATAGTTGCCCTAAAATGGGCATAACAAAAGGCCACAAACAAAACATTGTCTGTGGCCTAAACAGTCAATTATCTATCGTTGATCTGATAAAAGGGTACAAAAACCAAAGACAGCCTTAAATCTGCCTCGGCCTTTCCATTTTATAGATCAACTTTCCGAAAAGGCTCCGCACAATGTTTCGTGGTATAAACTTGTTTGGAGCCGAAATCAATGGCAAATTTTCCAAATAACATCATGCTCACCTCTTTCTAAGCATACAGTATATTTTGATTTTAAGCGTTTTGGCTCTCTTTGTCAAGGTGGATCACTTTTTCTTTGGCGTCAAGATTGTAGGAGTACAATACATGTTGGACAGTTGAATAAAAAAGGATGAAGGATAGGGCCTCATCGGTTAAAGTTGAGTTGCGACACAACAACTTGACGAGAGGGGGCCATA
>NZ_JACLZC010000109.1 GCF_016901735.1 Pseudoflavonifractor phocaeensis
CTTCTTCTGTCACGCTCCGCGCCCTCCGCGGACGGCGTCTAAGCCCTGCGACTGCGCAGTTGCCCTGCGGTCCCGGTGGGACCTCCGGACCCCTGCTCCGCTTCGGTCTTAGCCGCCTGCTCCGGGTGCTCCGCGCTTCTTACGCGTCCAGCAGGCAAGCCACGCCGGGCAGCTCCTTGCCTTCCATGAACTCCAGGGAAGCGCCGCCACCGGTGGAGATGTGGGTCATCTTGTCGGCGTAGCCCAGCTGCTGCACGGCAGCCGCGCTGTCGCCACCGCCAATGATGGTGATGGCGCTGGTCTGGCTCAGGGCCTCGGCCACAGCCTCGGTGCCCTTAGCGAAGGCGGGGAACTCGAACACGCCCATGGGGCCGTTCCAGATCACGGTGCCGGCGTCCTTCACGGCGTCGCAGTACAGCTTGATGGTCTCGGGACCGATATCCAAGCCCTGCCAGCCGTCGGGAATCTCGCCGTTCTTGACGACCTTGCTCTCGGCGTCAGCGGCGAAAGCGTTGGCAACCACAGTGTCCACGGGCAGGAGGAGCTTGACGCCCTTCTCAGCAGCCTTCTTCACCATGTCGTTGGCGTAATCCTGCCAATCGGCCTCCAGCAGGCTGTCGCCCACCTTGCCGCCCTGAGCAGCGGAGAAGGTGTAGGCCATGCCGCCGCCGATGATGATGGTGTCGGCGATCTCCAGCAGGTTGTTGATGACGCCGATCTTGGAGGACACCTTGGAGCCGCCCAGGATGGCCACCAGGGGACGCTTGGGATTGGCCAGAGCGCCGCCGATGATCTCCAGCTCCTTCTGGATCAGGAAGCCGGACACGGCGGGCAGGTAATCGGCCACGCCGGCGGTGGAGGCGTGGGCGCGATGCACGGCGCCGAAGGCGTCGGACACATAGACCTCGGCCATGGAAGCCATGGCCTTGGCCAGCTCGGGATTGTTCTTGGTCTCGCCCTTCTCAAAGCGGGTGTTCTCCAGGAGCATGATCTGACCGGGCTGCAGCGCGGCGGCCTTGGCCTTGGCGTCCTCGCCCACCACGTCGGCGGCCATGATGACCTCCTTGCCCAGCAGCTCGCTCAGGCGGACCGCCACAGGAGCCAGGGACAGCTTCTTCAGGGACTTCTTCCACTCCTCCTCGGTGATGGAGGCGGGATCCTTGCCCTTCTCGGCCTGCTTCTTCACATAGGAATCGAAGGTGGCCACAGGCTTGCCCAGGTGGGAGCAGGCGATGACGGCAGCGCCCTGATCCAGCAGGTACTGGATGGTGGGCAGCGCGGCGCGGATGCGCTTGTCATCGGTGATGGCGCCGGTAGACTTGTCCTGGGGGACGTTGAAGTCGCAGCGCAGCAGGACCTTCTTGCCCTTGACGTCGATGTCCTTGACGGTCTTTTTGTTGTAGTTCATGTTTGATTGGCTCCTTTCTTTTGATGCAGAGAACGGAGGTGGACTTTGGGATGCAGGCTGGATCAGACTGACACGCACCCGCCGGAGCGGTCAGCGCGGCTCCATCCCGCCGCACAGCGACAGACCCGGAAACTCCCACTGGCGCAGGGCTTCATAGGCCAGTACGGCGACGGAATTGGCCAGGTTGAGACAGCGTGCCTCTTCGCGGATGGGAATCCGGATACAGCGATCGGCGTGGGCCAGACGGAAGTCCTCGGGCAGGCCGGTGCTCTCCTTGCCGAAGAAGAGCCAGCAGTTATCCCGAAAGACCGCCTGGGTATAAGGCCGCGGCGCCTTGGCGGTGGCCAGCCACAGATCCTGTGCGCCGGTCTGACGGAAGAACTCCGGCAAACTGGGGTAGACGTGCAGATCTACCATAGGCCAATAGTCCAAACCCGCCCGTTTTACCGCCTTATCGCTGATATCGAAGCCCAACGGCTCGATCAGATGGAGCCGGCTGCGGGTGGCGGCGCAGGTGCGTGCAATATTGCCGGTATTCATGTGGATCTCCGGCTCCACCAGCACGATGTTCAGCATAGTTCCCGCCCCTTCCCTCATACAGCCGGTCCCGGATCGGACCGACGGCTCATCCCCGTTTGTTTCCTAAAGTCAAAAAGAACGGAAACGAAACTTTTTGACTGGCGGAATCCGACGGGAACGAGGATTTCTCATCCATGACGGTGCATATTGTACTCCAAATGTGAGAAGATTTCAATAAGAAAAAGCACGAAATCACCAGTTTCTACACAACTTTTACTGTATCTCTCCCTAAAATTCCGAGACTGACAAGTTTACTCTTCCTACTAAAGGTATTTTATGCTATACTTACTTTATCCATTTGCACCAGCAGTGCACTGGCGCGCAAGGGAAGTTTTCGTGCAAAGTATCTCATCCGGTTGGGAGCGTGAAGAATTTTGGAGCAGGAAGAACGGCCGCTGCGGCTGGTGGTCAAGGTAGGCACCTCCACCCTGACCCAGTCCAGCGGCAGTCTGAATTTATATAATATGGATCATCTGGCCCGGGTACTGGCCGATCTGCGGGGCAAGGGCCACGAGGTGGTGCTGGTGTCGTCGGGCGCCATCGGCATCGGCACCAAGAAGCTGCGCCTGGAGGCGCGGCCCACCGAGCTGCGGATGAAGCAGGCCACGGCGGCGGTGGGACAGTGCATGATGATGCACATTTACGATAAGCTCTTTTCCGAGTATAACCGGACGGTGGCTCAGATCCTCCTGTCTGGCGAGGATGTGGACGCGCCGGTCCGGTCGGCCCATCTGCGCAACACCTTTGAAGCCCTGCTGGAGCTGGGGGTCATCCCGGTGGTCAACGAAAACGACTCGGTGTCCTCGGCGGAGATCGAGACGGGCAAGTGCAAGGTGCTGGGCGACAACGATACCCTGTCGGCCATGGTGGCCCGACTGTGCCATGCCGATCTGCTGGTCCTCCTCAGCGACATTGACGGCCTCTATGACGCCGACCCGCGGACCCATCCGGAGGCCAGGCTCATCCATCAGGTGACCGACATTACGCCGGAGCTGCGGGCGATGGCCGGCGGCGCGGGCACCTGGCGCGGCACCGGCGGCATGGCCACCAAGCTCAACGCCGCCCAGCTGGCCATGGACGCCGGCATCGACATGGTCATCGCCAACGGCAAGAATATGGAAGCCCTGTACGGCATCGTGGACGGCCAGGACATCGGAACAAGATTCAGAGGCAAGATAAGAGATAAAAGATAAAAGAGAAGAGATAGGGCGGCCCGGCAGTATTTTTGCCCTGTACGTCTGATTCGAAAGCTTTTTTGTTTTTCTTTTTACATCGTCTCGTGTCAGCGCGGAAAGGAGCCGGTTTACCGCCGCATTTCTCTATCTTTTATCTCTTATCTCCTAATCTCTTATCTCAACATCGGGGGTGTTGGAAGTATGACACAGCTGGAAAAACAGGGCATGGCGGCCAAGCAGGCCAGCCGGGTGCTGGCCATCGCGGGCAGCGCGAAGAAGGACGCCGCCCTTGCCGCCATCGCCGCGGCTCTGGAAGCGCGAAAGGACGAGATTCTGGCGGCCAATGCCGTGGATATGGCGGCGGCAAAGGAAGCGGGGATGCGTCCCTCCTTGCAGGACCGGCTGGCGCTGGACGAGGGGAGAATTGCCGGCATCGTGGACGGCGTGCGTCAGGTGGCGGCTCTGCCCGACCCCATCGGCGCCGTGACCAAGATGTATAACCGGCCCAACGGGCTGACCATCGGCAAGCGCCGGGTCCCCCTGGGGGTTATCGGCATTATCTACGAGGCCCGTCCCAACGTGACGGTGGACGCCGCCGCCCTCTGTCTCAAGGCGGGCAACGCGGTGATCCTTCGGGGCGGCAAGGAGGCCTTCCACTCCAGCCAGGCCATGACGGCCATCATGCGGGACGCCCTGGAGGAAGCGGGACTGCCCGCCGACTGCATCGCCCTGGTACAGGACACCACCCGGCAGAGCGCCACCGAGCTCATGGCCCTCACCGACTATCTGGATGTGCTCATCCCCAGAGGCGGCGCGGGACTCATCCGCAGCGTGGTGGAAAACGCCAAGGTGCCGGTCATCCAGACGGGCACCGGCGTGTGTCACGTCTATGTGGATGAAAAGGCCGATCTGGACATGGGCGCCAATATCATCTATAACGCCAAGACTTCCAGGCCGTCGGTGTGCAACGCCGCCGAGTGCCTGCTGGTCCACGCCGGCGTGGCGGACGCCTTCCTGCCCAAGGCCAAGGCGCTGCTGGATCAAAAGCAGGTGGAGCTGCGGGGCTGCCCCCGTGCCCAGGCCATTTTGGGAGACTGCGTGGTCCCGGCCCAGGAGGCCGACTGGGACACCGAGTACGGCGACTATATTCTGGCGGTCAAGGTGGTGGACAGCGCCCAGGAGGCCATTGACTTCATCAACGACCACGGCACCGGCCATTCCGAGGCCATTGTCACCCAGGACTATTCCGCCGCCCAGCACTTCCTGGACGCGGTGGACGCGGCGGCGGTCTATGTCAACGCCTCCACCCGCTTTACCGACGGCGGCGAGTTCGGGCTGGGCGCCGAGATCGGCATTTCCACCCAAAAGATGCACGCCCGCGGTCCCATGGGGGTGGAGGAACTGACCTCCAGCAAGTACATCATCTACGGCTCCGGTCAGATCCGCTGACCGACCGCATAACAAAACGCCAGCCCCGGACCACTGGTCCGGGGCTCGGCTTGTCGAAAAAGCCTGTTGACTCCTATCAAAATGAAAGTATCCTGCGGGAAAGATGCAAATTGCCGCAGAATCGTTTTTCGATTCCCAACGGGAACGGCCCTGCGCGGGCGGCGCAAAATGAAAGCTTTCTTTGCCTCCTTTCT
>NZ_JACLZC010000110.1 GCF_016901735.1 Pseudoflavonifractor phocaeensis
GCAAAAATGGTACAGACGCCAACGGCGGGTGTACTGTTTTTGTGGGTGTGCAGGGATAGCCGCGTAAGCGGCGCAAGGGGTGCAGCCCCTTGTTGCGGCAAAGCCGCCATATCGGAGCGCGGGGAAAGTTCCCTGTGCGGAGATAAGCCCTCGGCAGAGCGCACACGCCCGCAAGGGTGTATAAGTGCGCCCTTAGTTCCTAAAGGGATTTATTCGGCGTTCCTGCTTTCGGCTCGTTTTTTCAGATATTCCCGCGCTGGTTCACTCGTCAAGGCAAGCCTAAGAAGTGCTGCGGCTTCCTCGTCGGTCATGTTCTTTGCTTCCGGCACAATGCTTTCAAAGACCGCGCCCCGGACGATAAGGCGGTGGCTGCGCGTTCTGCGTTCCTCTTTGGATAACTTCTGACGCAACATCTTTTCCCGGTTCTCAAACTGCCGGATTTTCTTCTTTCCGTCCTCAATCTCGGCTTGCAGTTCCTCGCGGGTTTTCTCTCTTGGTTTCGTCATAGGTGGTCGCTCCTTTCTGCTCATGGGCAAAAGAAAGGAGCAGCCATTTCCATGATTGAAAATAGCTGCTCCTGTTTGCTATTTGGCTATGCGTCTATGCGTCCGATACAATAATAACATATTGACAACATTTTCTCTTTATTCGCCTGCAACCTCGTCAACCGCTCCAGAGCTGTCATAGGTATATAGGTCGGCAGGAACGGAGCTAATGGCAAGCTGATCTTCTGGTGAGAGCGAATTGTACCATTCCAGCCATTCAATGGTTTCTTTTGATAAATCGCCCGTATTAAATAGGTTCCCATGAAACTCGACAACTTTGCTGTCTCCATTGGTGAAATAAGCAGCGGAATTTACCATATCGCAGAAACCATCATTGTCTGCAATATCTGTGTTGCTGAAAGAATACTGAATGATATGCTCGCCACCATCAAGGAAAATCACGCTACTTGTTTTGCCATTGGCTTTTTCGGTGTACTGAACGACACCCAAATCCATATTTGGCGTCTGGTCGGTAAACCAATCCTTATTTGCAATTCGTATTGTCATTGTATCATCAAGTGCTTCATTGATGAAGCGTGCAACCAAAACGGCTTCATCATAAACACTTACGCTACCATCGAGAGAATAGCCCTCCAAAATCTGCGTAGGAAACAGTTCGCCAAAATCCGGGGCAGAGGGAGCTTCTTCCAAAGAATACTCTACCAGCGGTTCAATGTCTGTTGCACCGTTGTTGAAATGATTGACAATAGGAATTGCTACCACAACCATAAGGCACAGGCAGGCTGCCATAGCCCCCCACTTAATCCAACGGGGCTTTTTTGCTTTCTTTTTGTAATTGATGGCTTCGTCAATGTACTTGTCGTCAAGCTCGCTCATGGCGTCGGAAAACTTTTTCGCGTTCATACAAATACCTCTCTTTCAATCAAATATTGCTTCATCTTTTCGCGGATACGGGTCAGCCGGACGGAGATGTTTTTCTCCGAAAGCCCCATAAACTCGGCTATGCCCTTGTAGCTGTCGGCAAACCAATAGCGGCGCATGAAAATGACGCGGTTTTCGAGTGTCAGCGTGTCCAAAAATTCCCCAATGATACGGGCTAATTCTCTGGCTTCGATTTCATCTTCTACGGTTTTCTGGTCTGCGATATAGCCCTCGATTTCCTCTAAGGCAATTTTGTAGTGTCCGCTCCGTTTGGCTGCTTCCTTTCTCCAATAGATTTTGAGTGAAATGTTCCGAACGATTTTTACGATGTAGCTGAGCAGCGGGTTAGGGTGTACCGGGGGAATGGCGTTCCACGCGCCTAAGTAAGCGTCGTTGACACATTCCTCTGCATCCTGCCTGCTGTTCACAATGTTGTATGAGAGATTGTGGCAGATTTTTCCGTATTTAATGTCCAGCTCTCGTATGCCTTGCTCTGATCGTTCAAAGAACATTTCTATGATTTTTTCATCGTCTATCATCTCACCGCCTCCTTTCCGGCTTCACCTATATACTACGGTTTTAGCGGCGAATACTACATCAAATCCAAAACTTTTTCAAAAAAATTATACCATACTTCGCGCGAGATTGCTCGCGGCAGCTTTCGCCGCTTTGCTGGCGGCTCTCCGGCGTTCCTCGCTGTATGGGGCGGTCAGACGGAAAGAGAACCGGCCTTTCTCAATGTCAAACTCCATGCAGCCCGTTTCCGGGTCTGCGTCGGTCTGCTGGCAGATCGACGGATAACGGCGGCTGTATGCAAGCAGACGCTTTTTCAAGGCGGTGTTGTGGGTGCGGATATGGATCAGGGGGTCTTTCTCGTCAAACCAAATATCGGTGGTCTTTTCCTGCTTGGTAAGCCCTGTTCTCATACAAGCTCCTTTCCATGCCCTCGTTTGGAAAGAGGGGCGTTTTTGAGGGATTTTTCCCGGCTCTTGACTTGGGGAAAATGGGGATTTTCAAATAGAAACCGCCCCGATGAACCATTCCTCGTCCGGGCGGCTCCTATCGTGTGATTTCCGTTTTTTCCGGCTCTTGACCGTCAAACATGAATTAGCTCATGCTATGTGTTCTCCTTTCTGCTCGGCGGCAAGGGGCAGTTGCTTGGCTTGCTCCTGCTCCCGCTGCTCTTTCCATTGTCTGCGTTTCTTTTCCATATAGCGTCGATTGTATTCTGCTTTTTTTGCCCGGCGGCGTTCCTGTTCCGCTAACGCGGCCTTTTCTTCCTCGGTCAGTTCCACTTCCTTGTGAGGGATGTCCACCTTACCAACAAAATTAAAGAAAATTTCAATTTCCTGTGTTCTACTTGCTCCTTTGCCCTGGGCTTGGTGGACGAGGATTTTTTCTACAAACTCATTTATCATGGCAGGGGTCAATTCGGAAAAGTCCGTGTATTTTCTGACAAGGGAAAGAAACTTTTCGGCGTTGATGGTTTCCCTGCTTATGCGTTCAAGTTCCTGCTGGTCTTGGGAAATGATTTCTGTCAAATCGCTTAACTCGGCTTCAAAATCGCGGAGCATTTGTTCAAAAAGGGTATCGGAAAGTCGGCCGCTTACATTGTCCTCATAGAGCTTTCGGATTAGGCGGGTCAGTTCATCGGTACGCTTCTCGTTGCGCTGCTTCCGCTGGCGAATGGCTCTTGCAGCTTTTTCCTGCCTGTCCTCGGAAGCGGAGCAGACCTGTGCCATAAACTCGGCTTCATTGTTCAACGCATAGTCGCAAACGCCCTTGATGGCTTCCAACAAAAGCTCGTTCACAACAGCAGTACGAATAAGGTGCGTCGTGCAGTATTTATCATAATGCTGGTTGCCCAAATCGTAACGGGAACAGTTGTACTCGTCACGATCAGGGCGCTTTTTCCCGTTGGGTCTGCCCGCCCAGTCACGCGCATTTCCGGCCTTGCCCCTGTGGTTATACATCTTTGCACCGCAATCCGCGCAAAACATCAAGCCGGTTAGTGGATTGGCCTTTCCTATGCTGTCTGTCCGGCGAATGGTTTTTCGTAGAGTTTGTACGCGTTCCCATGTTTCCTTGTCGATGATAGCTTCCTGTGTGTTCTCAAAAATGACTAAATCCTCTTTGGGGGTCATTTTGACGCGCTTATCTTTATAGCTCTCCTTGTAAGTCCTAAAGTTTACCGTATGCCCCATATATTCCTGCTTGGAGAGTATGTCGGCAACTGTACCGCCGCGCCATGTATAGGGGTCTGCGGCATTGTAGTTTGATTGATGGTTTCCCATGCCGCGTTGTGCAAGATAGTAAGAGGGGCGCTCAACCTTTTCCGTTGCCAATATACGGGCAATTTCATACGGGCCTTTTCCCTCAATGGCCATGCGATAAATCCGGCGTACTACTTCGGCAGCTTCCTCGTCGATAATCCAATGGTCTTTGTCGTTGGGGTCTTTCTTGTAACCGTAGATACAATGGTTGCTTGTGTGCTTGCCGGACATACCTCTTGCCCGTAAAACAGTGGTTATCTTACGGCTGCAATCACGGATATACCATTCGTTCATAATGTTCAAAAAGGGTGCAAACTCGCTGCTTTCCCGTTTGTCGCTATCTACTCCGTTGGTAATGGCAACAAACCGCACACCTTTCTCTCTGAACATTACTTCGGTGTAAAAGCCCACCTGTAAATAATCTCTACCGACGCGGCTCAAATCTTTAACAAGGACAGCAGCGATTTCGCCTTTTTCAATGCCCTCAATCATGCGCTTCCAGCTTGGACGGTCAAAACTTCCACCAGACCAACCATCATCTGTGAAGTGGACGCAATTCGTAAAACCGTTGGCTTTCGCATAGTCCTCCAGCATTTTCTTTTGGAAAGAGATTTGTCAAGGGTGTTTTCACCATCCTACAACGGATCAAGACACCAACAATATCACCTTTTTTACAATACTTCTCGACCACAATCAGTCCTGCACTGACTGTGGTCTTTATTTTGGAAATGACATTTTCCCCTTAAACAAAGGAATCAATCGTCGTTGCGTTTTTCG
>NZ_JACLZC010000012.1 GCF_016901735.1 Pseudoflavonifractor phocaeensis
TCCAAGCAACTTGCTGTCCACAACCGCCGCTCAAACAACTTTCCCATGAGGCCCCTGGGCTGGCTTTCTCCCTCTGAGTTCACTGTCCAATATGTTTGACAAACCTACAAATGGATACTTGACAAGCGGTGACACACATCAAACGGTATTTTTTAGCCGCTGCAATATCTCCGCATCCGCTGGGCAGAACTCATACTGGTCAATCTCATTTACCGTAATCCAGCGAATATCGTTGTGTTCCAGTTTTTGTGGTGTTCCTTCCTGGATTGTAGAATGAAACAATGTCAGGTGGACGGTCAAATCCGGATATTCATGGATAACGTCCATAAACACCTCGTCCACATCCAGCGTGACAGCCAGTTCCTCCTGGCACTCCCGGATGAGCGCTTGCTCTTTTGTCTCGCCTGGCTCCACCTTGCCACCCACAAACTCCCACAGTAGCCCTCTGGCCTTGTGGGCCGGGCGCTGGCAAATCATAAACTTGTCTTGATCCCAGATCAGAGCTGCGACTACTTCTGTCATATATCTTACTTTTGGCTCAGTTCAATTGCTGCGTCTAAGTTGTCTAAAATAAATTGTTGGGCCACTTTGTTATAGACGACCACTGTATAAACTCTGTTTTGTCCTTGACGCTGCTCTAATGTAATTCCCAGCTGTATCCCATTATCAGTTGGCTTTCGAGTTGTCGTTCCATCATCGTTTGTAACTAATACCAGAAAACCTGCCCGTATCAACCAATCTGAGATGAATTTATAATTTAGCTTCTTCATATCTTCCGATTGGATCAACTCATTAATGCGTCTTGTGATCTCACTGATTGGAATCGGAGTTTCAGAGTAGCGAAAATTTTTCCGAGCTTCATAGTCAAGTTGAAACGGCACCTTTGCCGTTTTTGTTTTTCTTTGCGATACGCCTCCATTTTCCACGATCTGCCTCAGAAGATCGGACACATAAAAAAGGCAGCGGGATATTCTAACATTATTTATACTATCAGCGTCTGGAACCGGTTGATCTGTCAATGGATTGATTCCGTTGGCAAGCTTTTCGATATAGGTCTTTGCATAAGCAATTTTCTCCAGTTCGGTCATTCCAATCCCTCCTTATCCCACAACAAGTTTATTTGTCTTCTTCAAAAACTTCGCCGGAATCGGTCGATCCAACTGCCAGGTGATATTCATAGGTCTGCTCCCGTCATGCTTCACATAGTTTGCTGTACCCAGGAAGGTATAGGCCTCAGCGCCTCCTGTGAGCCGGTCCACCTTGAACTCTCGGACAAACAGCAGCACCTTACTTCCGCGCTCTCGATGATGGATGTATCGCTGGCCAGTGGGAGCGTCCGCCGCCGTGGTGCTCTGGCTCTGCCAGTGGAACAGGTTTTCATTGATAGAATAATCGTGATACATGGTGGTGGGCGAATAGTCTTTATCTGCCTTATTCAGTGTCACAAAGAACACATCCAGTTGCTTTTCCGGCAACCACTTGACTCCCTCGCGCACCGTTGCTGGTTTCATGAAATCCATCGCCACCAGCAGTTGGTCACGGGTATAAGTGCAGTGGAGATCCAACGGGCAATCGAAGCCAAGTTCTACTGGCTCGTCAATGAAATCAATCTGCTCATACCGGTACTTGAGCAAATCCAGAAGCTCACCCAGCAGCACCGGGCTGTCCGAGAGGACGTACAGGTTGTCCAGCACCTCATCGGATGCCCAGCTCTCCGCCGCCTTGCCCCAAACAGTCACATAGAACATCTGGAGCATCCGCTGCTCCAGCTCACTCAGTGCTGTAAAGTCCACCTCGTTCAGACGCGGCAGCACATCCAGCAAAAATCGGATCCATCGTCGGGAGTCCACAACGGCCAACCGACCAAGGGCTTTTGTGAGCACCTCCTCCAGTGGTTCGCTAAAACCTGCAATCACATCCGCCCGGGCGCAGATCCGCGAGAAGGAAGAAAACTTGTAAATTGCCCTGGGGTCCAAGTGGTAATAGTCCAGGAAATTTGCCAGGGTCAGTTCCAAACCGCTATCTTCCGCAAAGCTGGCTACCCGAGACACAAGCCCGGCAGTATTGCCGTAGGAAGCGCGAATGTTGTCCAGAATATACTTGGCGGCCTTCTTTTCCAACTGTATATAACACCCTTTAGGTGCAGAAACGAATCCGTCTTTAATTTCTCGAGTTACGCTACGAGTGGTGTTGGACAACAGGGCGGCGAACTTGTCCTCGAAATTGTACTTCTTATTGGCCTGGCCGATGAAGTCCAGCACCGTCAGGCACTCCTTATCCTCCGCAAGCCGCAGGCCACGGCCCAGCTGCTGGAGGAAGATGGTCAGGGACTCGGTGGGACGTAGGAACAGCACGGTGTTGACCTCGGGAATGTCAACACCCTCGTTATAGATATCCACCACGAAGATGAAACGAATCTCGCCACTCACCAGCCGCCCCTTGGCGTCTTTTCTCTCCTCATCGGAGGATTTTCCGGTTAGAAAGATGGACGGAATCCCGCGATCGTTGAAATAGTGACACATAAACTCCGCATGCTCGATAGAAACACAGAAGCCCAGGCCCTTTACCTCATCGATGTCAGTCACATACTTCAAGAGCGAGGACACCACCAAATCGGCGCGGCGATTGGCCACAGCTCCGCTGAGAGTGTATAGATTGGAAAGCTCTCCCTTATCGTAGCCGCCGGCGCTCCACTTCAATGTGTTCAGATCCACCGTGTCGGTGACACCGAAATACTGGAAGGGACACAGCAACTTGCGGTCAATGGCTTCCGGCAGACGAATTTCCGCGGCAATCCGGTTGTTGAAGTAGGGCAGTACACTTTTGCCGTCCATACGCTCCGGGGTAGCAGTCAGGCCCAGGAGAATTTGGGGCTGATAGTAGGACAGTAGCTTCTGATAGGTAGGCGCCGCCGCATGATGGAACTCGTCCACAACGATGTAGTCATAAAAGTCCGGGGCAGTCTTAGCGGTGAAATCCTGAGAGTTGAAGGTCTGAATGGAAAGAAACAGGTGGTCGATACTCTCCGGCCGGTAATTACCCACGGACAGCTCTCCAAAATTGGCGTCCTTCAAAACACCACGGAATGTGTACATGCTCTGCCTTAAGATCTCCTCCCGATGGACCACGAAAAGCAGTCGGCAGGGTTTGCCAGAGTGTTGTTTGCAAAAGCACTTATAGTCCAAAGCGGAGATCACCGTTTTTCCGGTACCGGTGGCTGCTACCACCAAGTTACGAGTATATCCTCGGACAGTACGCTCCGCCTCCAGCTTGTCCAGAATCTCCTGCTGGTAGGAATAGGGAGTGATGTCCATGGTGTAGACTTCGGCGTTATTGGAATCGAAGTATTTTTCCGCCTTTAGTGCCCGGGCCAGCCGCTCCTTCTGATCCTCTGAGTAGTACTCAAACTCGCTGGAATTCCAGTAGCTCTCGAAGGTGGCGGCAATCTTGTCGATGGTCTCCGGCAGATCCCTGCGGGTAACCTTCACATTCCACTCCAGGCCGCTGGAGATAGCGGCGTTGGACAGGTTGGAGGAGCCCACATAGGCGGTGGTAAAGCCGCTATCCCGGTAGAAGACATAGGTCTTGGCGTGGAGCCGGGTGCGCTTGGTGTCGTAACTGACCTTGATTCTGGTGTTCGGTAATGCTCGGAGCTCCTCGATCGCCTTCACATCGGTAGCTCCCATGTAGGAGGTGGTGATGATACGCAGTTCTCCTCCGTTTTGGGTAAACTCCCGCAACTCATCCAGCAGGAGGCGCAGGCCGCTCCATTTGATGAAGGACACCAGCATATCGATGCGGTCGGCGGAGACGATCTCCTTTTTCAACTCTGTGTACATCTGTGGCTCATGAATGGCCCCGGTAAACAGGCTGCTCTGGGCGATGGAGGTTTCCGGCCGGATCAGGTCGGCAGCCGTTTTGCCTACGGCCAGCCGGGGGTCCTGCTCCCGTAAAAGCGCAAGAAGCTGCTCTGCCCGCTGGTCAACACTCAGCGTGGCAAAGTCAGCTTCTTGGGTTGTGTTCTGAATGAGATCTACGATCTTATTGGCGAGACCAATCTGCGTGGAGATGTCTCCACCGTTGTCCAGTACGTTGTCGAGGCCCTTCTGTACCACATCCGCCAGATACTGCGCCAGTACTTTCGATGCCTCTGCCTTGTCAATGGGCGCAACCGATTTGCGGGCGTCAGGAATCTCCGAAAGCTCGCGGTTTAGGGCAGTATTGATAACTTGTTCGTAGAGGCCGGGAGACAGCATAATCGTTCCCTCTTCCAATCTTCTCTTTGGCGATGTATATTGTACTTAGTATAGCTGGAATTACAAAATCCAGCAAGGGCTGATTGGCAAACATCGACAAAGCTGTTCGGCTTTGATCTATCCCATTTCCCATCATTGAGAACCCAGTTTAACATGATATTTGTCCCATAAGCAGGACTATTCTGTGCAAAACTCCCTATCGAAACAGAAAGCGGATGATGTAAGCTGGGTACGCCTTCTCGACCCAAGGCAAAATGGTATCCATTTTTCCATGTCTTGAGGCAACTGTCCCAATTGTCTACCTCAACACCTTTTCTGACGAGGGACGGAAGGTATATGAGGCCGCGCAGGCTGCCGGCTGCCCGCCGTTCACGCTGGTTGCCATCAGTGATTTGGACTGGAACCACGATATGGCGTCCTGGGACAGTCCGCCCGCCTTCAAAAACGCCGAGCCCTGCACCGGCGGCGCGGACGACTATCTGCGGTTGCTGACCAAGGAGATCATCCCAACAGCAGAGAAGGAGCTTGCCGGAGTTCCTTGTTGGCGCGGGATCGCCGGGTACTCCCTGGCCGGGCTGTTCGCCCTGTACGCCCTCTACCAGACGGATCTGTTTTCCCGGGTGGGCAGCATGGCCGGCTCCCTCTGGTTTCCCGGCATGAAGGAGTACCTCTTCTCCAATGAGCCCAAGCGCTGGCCGGACTGCATCTACTTCTCCCTGGGGGACAAGGAGAGCAAGACCCGGAACCCAGTCCTGCGGAGCGTCCGGCAGAATACGGAGGAGATCCAGGCCTTCTATCATGACAAGGGGATTGACACAGTGTTTCAGTTGAATCCTGGCAACCACTACGACCGCGCGGCGGAGCGCACCGCCGCCGGTATGGTGTGGCTGCTGAACAGGTAAGAAAGGTGGAATCCGCTATGGCGACCATTCGATGCCCGCACTGCGGCAGTCCCGTAAAAATCCGGGGCAGCCGGTGGGAGTGCGGATATTGCGGTGACTTCGGCAGCATCTCCTCCCTCCAGCCCTCGGAAAAGGCCAAACTGATGCAGTCAGCCCCGCCCACCGTTCAGGTCACCGTCACAGTGACGGATCCCTCTGCGGAAGAGACGCCACGCCGGTTTTCCCAGGCGGAACTGGAGGACATGGTGCGCCGGTGGGACTTTGACGAAAACGAGTGGGCCTGCCGGGATCTGCTCATAGCCGCCTTTCCCCAGGCGGCCAGCCGCTGGTCCCAGGAGGAACTGGCGGAGATGCACACCATGAACCTCCTGGTGGAAACCGGCCGGCGCGACCCTCAGACTGCCCTTGAGATGGCAAAGCTGCTGCTCAACACGGCGGAGGACCACCTTCAGGACAAGGGAACGGCCAATCAACTGCTGGGCTGGGACCTGTACGATCTGCTGGTCAGCAACGACGTGCTGCCGCTGTTGGTGGAGGATCTGAAGCGGGATGATCGTCTGGCCCGCCAGCTGTTCCAGAGCGCCTATGTGGACCGGCCTCAGGAAAAGATCCTGAACGACTGCGACCGCTTGGGCGAGAAGGAGCTGCAGCAGAAGCTGCTGGAGCTTCTGGACTGCACCCCCTTCCCTCACAACACGATCGAATATTAATAAGTATTTTCGTAACTTCCATCGTGTTTTATATCATAGTATTAGAGAAGCCGCAAATCACTGTTTGGTTGATTTGTGGCTTCTCTAATTATAAATTGTCTAAAATGGTTTTCAACGCATAGGGCTTGGCATATTTCAGATTAGCATCACTCACAAAAATAGTATCTGTCGACGTGGGTTTCGACCACATGGCTGGATATACGATTATCTTTTTCTTACTATACTTTCCCTCCGCAAAAATTGGCGCATGACTAACATCAATGTGTACGCCAGAAATCTGTAGTATCTGTTCCAAAGATTTCAAAAGATGCTGCTGCCCTCCCTGTGGGACCGCAGATACTTTTACTCCTGTTTCTCCCCAGTTCAACAAATCAAGTGCAGCCTTACGATCCAGAACGCTATGGATATATTGATTTCGATAGTGCTTTAGGCACCTGTGGCACGCACTGTCGCAGGTACATCCTTCAAGAAGTTCTCGAGTTTTGGTAAGTAACTGGCGAATGGAGGATTCAATACTAACGGCATAGCCGGCACCACTGGAGAGACTGTCATATAAGTAGATATCAACGAAATCTCCTTTACGATTTTGTCGAACACGAAAACCAGTCACAAGCTCTGTAAATTCAATGTCCAACTCCTGACACGCAGCCAAACGCAAGCCTTCTGCAAGAGACTGTCCAGCACGATTAAGCCAAGAATTCCTGGTGGGATTAATATCGATCTGCTGTCGATCCAAAGCAAATTCCAGGACAAGCATATCTGTAACAAAGTCATATCCAAGATTCACATTGATTGTATCGCTATGTTTGCAACGTGTCTTAATGAATTTGGATCTATATGGACGCAAAATATCCTTAAGGACCGAGGGTTTATCTCCGGGCATTGCAGCACCGCAGTCACAGCAGATTGTGAATCCCTTACCACTAACACCATTGTTAAGCATGATAATTCGCTGATTGGGACGAACCGCCATTCGGACGTTGGCACATCCATTAACCGTCGTAACATCATCTGCATCGGGTAGTGTGGAATATAGAGGTTGCTGAGTTGCTGAGTATTCTTCATTCAATTGTGCCGTTTCAATGGATGTGGCATTTCGTGGTGCGAATCCCCATGGGCGCAGCATTGGCAACATATTTGTCAATGCTTTATTGCCGCAGAAAGGACAAGTATCAGGGTTATCCTCTTCTAAGCCAAACCAACCACACTGACTGCAGGTACGAATGCTTTTTCGGTAGCTTGCATCCTGAATAAATGCTTTGGCTGGAGATGCAGCAGTTCTTTCGCTCCGCTCTCCTCCGGGATAATACAAACCACCAATCTGGTAGGTCGTCTTATCAACAACAATCGCTCTGCCAGGCGCATATTCACCAATTGCAACATCCAACCCTCGTTCAACCTGATATTTTACCTTCCCGCTGACATCGGAAATATATGTGCTAACAACATTTTTGGGGAAAGAATAGGTAGGTATAACACCCTCTTCATAAAGCGCATCCAAAAGCGATTTTTTCCCAGAATCACTGCTATCATCTGTTTCAAACAATTCAGGATGATCATCTCGTTTTTGCTTCAGCGCCGACAGAGATTTTTCAAGTTCATCTTTGTAGCTACCTAATGCACCTTTGGATCCAACGGGCACAAGAATATCATCTTTGCTAATTTCAAAGATTGCCAAAAAGCTGCTGAAAGGCTGTAGGTGTTCATCCAGAAATTCAATGGCGGGAATAGCATCCAAACTGTTAGATTTCTCTCTCAGATAGGTTTGAAGTGCAACCATACCAAGATGTCGCTGGGTGATTTTCTCGCTGCTGATATCAATCCACGGACTTCTGGGATCACCTCTGAACATTGGTACTGGGTTGGAAAAGTACAAGGAATCATGGGGGCCATCCTCGCAAAAAGTAACAATCGTAGACAGACTTGAACCGCGACGGCCAGCACGACCAGCACGTTGCTGATAATTCTCACGCATAGGAGGAATATTGCGCAAACCGACAGCAACCAACGATCCGATATCGATACCTACTTCCATCGTAGTTGTGCTGCTCAGAATATCTACAGGCGCCTCGCCGTTCTGCAAAAAATCCTGAAAGCGAAGTTCATACTGCTCTGTCCTGGACCAGAGTTCATCCCGCTGATCTTTATGGGAAAGTTGTGCAGTATGTTCTTCAGTATCAATTACACGAATGGTGTCACCTTGAAGCGCATCCTCAATGGGCTTACGCCAAAAAGCCAATGCATCAATTTCTTCCGTTGTCATGGGATGAATCTTTTCGCACTGACAACTTGGGCATTTCCCCTTTAATAAATACGGCGTGAGCTCTGAACATCGTTCACAACGGAACCACGTGTGTTCTAAATCAAAACGCGGTTTTATACGAGAAAGATCAATATAATACTTTCCGTTGGAAGACGAACCTTCGTCCATAAATGTTTCCCGCAAAATCTGGCTCCACTTTGCAGCAACGGAATCATTATCGCTCCATCCCATTATTTCGCGGATATCGGTCGAAAACTTTTTGCTCTTATCAATGCCATATCCCACATAGTTTGGCCGCGCTTTTTCACGAATCACATCCGGGATGGTATGTCCAAGAATCACCGAAGTATCACAAGTTGAAAGAATCCATGCATTAAAGAATTCCATGAATTCCTCCTCACTTATTTCGATGCCTGTTTCCTCTAACGCATCAAGTGCATCCCATTTTGCAGCATCCGTAGGCTCTATCCAACTGAGGGCTGAATCAACCAGCGTATTATATCCTCCACAGTAAAAACGAATGAGCTGTTCCTTCATTTGGGTAGGCGCATTATCAATAGTAAAGCGAGGAGTGTACTGTTGCCCACGTTTCTTTGCACGTGTGTAATTCTTCAGTGCCTGTGTTCCATGCTCAATTAACCGTTCTCGTTGTTTTTCTGTCTCGCTATCATGGAAAATTTGAACATGATGCTCTACAGCTACCATTGCAAAGTAGTCATAGAAATAGTTCATGGACTGTTCCGCAACTTCATGTTCCATTCGATCAATGGCAAGCACCGCAAGCTGTCGGGCTGCAGTTATATCAGATGCGTCAGACATATCTCTTGCCAGTTTAGCTGCACGTTGACGGCTATCCGAGAAAAGCAGAACTTTCCGTCCTTCGTTCGGAAGTCGATCGGGATCGCCTGTTTTCCCTGGAACTGCGGGTTGAGCTTGGAATTGTGCTTTAATCAGATTGAAGAAGGACTGGTTGCCTCTTGTACTAAAAGAGGTCAGTTGCATCTTAGATAGTTCATGCCGACAATGTGGACAGGTGGAAAATGTCAGAATATCCGGTCTGGCCTTTGCTGTGAAGCCGCTATAATACAGCTTCCTGATGCCCTGCTTTCCATCCAGGGAATCATCAGAAAAGTCGATGAAGCCGCTTTGAACATCCAAATAGCAAGGCGAAATTTTATTCTGTCCTTGACGTTCCGGCAATCGATAATCTGCGGACGGAATGAAAAGATGTATTTCTTTAACCTCATTTTCATTTATCATACCAGGTTGGTGCCAGAGGTATGTACGTCTTCTGGCTTCAAAATCTTGCTTCAGCACAAAACCTCTGAAGAAAATACTACCGCACCGGCGATCATTGTATAACTCATAAATTGTGCTTCCGCATTCTTTGCAAGTAAGGTTACCATCCGAAAAATAGACCTCACCCAATGTTAATCCGTTTTCCGTGTGTGAATGAGGACATTCTGGATTAGTACAAGCGTAAACGCCCTTGATTCCACGAAAAAGCATATGTATTCTTGCCGGAAACAAAACGCTTCCACTTTCGTTTCGCGCCAAAGGTGCGATCGAAAGCATAACACTGACAGCGTGCAGGGCATCTTCTGAACTATTATCAGGAAAGATAGACTCCGCTAATTCTTGTAAAGAGACTGCTGTTCCGCGGCAAAGTTTGAACATTTGGCAGAATGGTACATAGTCTACCAAATGGTCGTATAGCCATTGGTATGCATCTTCAGAGGAAACGAATGGAGCAGGACTATTGGCAATACCTGTCCAAAATCCATTGAGTGCCATAAGGCGCTCCGGATCATCGCCTTCAAACGCATCCGGAATAGATTTTTTAAATTTACTGAAGGGAATATGAACTGCGCTTCCGCTGCCTATTTCCTCTCGTTCGCCAGTGAGATAACAGAACGGATGCATGTCGTCAGATGCAGTCAATTCATTTGCAAATGTCCTGACGGCCAACCTGTCATTCTCGTCATTGTTGGGCATACTTGCAGTAGTCAATATAAATTGAACTCTACTGCGATCAATGCCCAAACGATGGAATAAACGCCGGATGAGCAATGATACCTCGCCGCCTGCAGAACCACGATACATATGCGCTTCATCGATGACGAATAGAAGCTTATTATTCGGATCTACATTTAGCCATGCCTGAGTATCTGACCATATTTTATGCTCTCTTGGCCGAAGAAGCATATATTCAAGCATGGAATAGTTTGTAATCAAAATATCGGGGCAGAATTGCTGCATTTCAAAACGAGTTACCAGTTCTGCATCCTCATCGTTCGGAATATGTTTTCCGTTATAGAGTTTTTCAAGGAATTCATCAAAATTTTCTTTGGCCGGTAGTTTTCCGTCCTTAATTAGTTTCTCTAAAAAGGCTTTTTCTTCGTCGCTTTCTGGATTGACCATACGAGAATATGTTGCCGCAAGTGAACGGTCCTCACTACGTCGGGGCTCCTTACCTGCATAAGGAGTTCTGCCGGTATACATGCCGAATTGAGGGCGGCGGGAATTATTTCCACAGGCGGTGCGGAATATATTTATAAATCGGTGGTTTGGATCACCAATCAAACGACGCAAACGACTAATCTGGTCAGAAACCAGAGCGTTCATAGGATACATGATAATCGTTCGGACACCACGCATAGCCCAGCTATCAGGGTTATTTCTTGCTTCTGAAGCAAGTTTTGCCATCAAGGGCCACATAAAGCATTCCGTCTTACCAGAGCCTGTACCTGTTGACACAAACAGATCCTTACCCTCAAATGCCGCTTCCAAAGCGGAAATTTGGTGACAGAAAGGTGATGGGTATACGCCAAGATTGGCATCTGATAGCGCCTTAAAATAGTCTTTCAACCAATCAGGTAACTTGGGAGATAACTGGATTCCGTTTGTCGTACTCTTGTAAGCAGGTGATGATTCAACATACGGTTTTTGATAAAGAACACCTTCTTGATTTAGCTTGTTTTGTGCAGCAGACAGCAAAATAGGTGACTTCCCAAAATATTGCGACTTTATATAGTTTTCCAGAGCTTCACGCAGTTGCAAGTGAACTCCGTTTGCACCATTGGACATAATCATTCCTCCACAAAGCAGTAACCCATTGATTCCAACTCATGTTTGAACATAGGATAGATTTGCCTTGCCATCATTCTTGTAAAGACTTGGGGCGTTTTTGATGTAAAATCATATCGCACAGGCCAGCTATAGAGTTTGAAGAAGTTTTCTTCCGAAGGTGGCAGACGATAGCCAAGTTTGATTTCTATCAGACTTCCCTTTGCCTTCGTTTTGATTTCTGGAAGTGTTCCATGTTTTTTTAGAAGTGATATTGCAATCCTTCTATATTCGCCGTGGTTGCCTGGAACATTTGAAAAATAGTCCCGCATTCTCCATTCTGGAATCGGTGTATTCAGAAATACCCCATTACTGTATCGATAAAATACAAAAATTTTATTTGGTTCACCATATCTTGCAAGGGATATATGGTCATTTTTTTCGGGAATCTGTTGCCAATACCCCCATTTAAATGGAGGATCAAGCCGCAGAAACTCTGAGTTATCTGGCCATTCTATTTGTTCCCATTCGCAATGCGCCAACAGTTCTTCGAGATAGCTTTCAAACGACTGCTTCTGCAAACCAAACATTGATGATATTGTCCTGTCGGAAGTTGAAGTTTGAACGGAATAGAAACCCAATCCGCTCATAAATAACTTCAAGTCAGGTGAAATACCTCTGTGAAGAACAAGATCCCCATTTCCTCCAGTTGCAAGAGCGGCTGGGGATATTTGATAAGCGGAATGATAAAAGAACCCATTTCGCAGATAGATAGAGTACATTTCCTCAATCAAATCCGTCTTGTCATGCGGGAGGAGAAATCCAATCTTCGGATAAATGCCTTCATAAGCATCAAAAATCTGGCCAATTCTGCTTTTGAAGTGCTGAATAGAAACTGAACCTCCATCCTCGGTGTGATCCCAAAGCGAAGCGAGAGCCATTTGCCCAGCAACACTATAAACGACCCGACAAACCCATTCGTTGTCATCTGACTGCGGAATATTTAATTGCCTTCCAATTGAAACAATTAGGTCGTTTATCATATCGTTCACTCTTCCTCAATATATCTTGCAACTTCAGCTTTTACCGAACTGGAGATTCCGCTCTCGCCTTCAATAACATCCTTTAAGACATCCAATCTCCCGGTAAGTACGCAGAGAGGAAGCACACCAAAGAGCAGTTCCAAGTCCTTATCTTTTGCGGGATTCTCCAAAATGCATTTTGCATCGGACAGGACACGGGTTAACTGGCCCAATAGGAGTTTGCTAAGGCCCAAACGCTTAAATGCAGATATCCGGAGAGACTGTTTTTCCTCAGAAACATATGGTTGGAACTTCTCAGCGCGTTTACTTGGCCATGTCTCGAGAGCAGGTAAACTTCCTATAAAACATTCACTCAGGACGGGGAGCATGTAATTATAAAGGCCTTTCGGCTCAATAAGCATATCCTCGACATATGGATGGGTCCAGATTATCTGCTTTTTGAGTCTTGTAAACTTCTGCGGTAATGCATCCGTCCACCCTTTTCCGAACATATTTTGAACCGACACAATAGAATCGTCAGCCTCGCTGATTCTTTCCACTATAGAAAGGTCACATTCATCTCCTAAAGTCAATTGTCCTGCTCCGTTTGCGTACATCGAAACAGACAGCACCTCAGCAATATCCTGTCCCCCAGGGCCTGCAATCAAAGTTGGCACATTGTTGATATGGGTTGCATACAGAAAAGCAGTGAGCATTGAGCAGAAGTCTGGTTCAATGCCCAACGCACATGACAAATTCTGATAGATTGCATCATATTCATTGCGCCAGCTTTCTGCGAGTTCAATATCCTCATCAGAATATTGGCCACTGGTACTGCTGTATTGCCATGAGGCAGGGGGATTCCCATACGGCAAGGTTGCATTTGACTGAGGCAGAAAAACAGAAATATCAGCAATGAATCCTGCCATATCTTTTTGCGCGTCAGCAATTTTCTGGCGCACTGCGACCAGCGTTTCTTTTCCAATCGATTCATATTGCGCTATCTCTGCAAGTAACCGATCAAGTTCACCTTGTTTTGTGGCAATTTCTGCAAGTAGTTCACTATGCTGCTTTTTTGCAATGGATATTGTTTCTTCCATTTCTGAAACTTCTGCCTCAGCTTTGGAAATTTCAGCAGCATGAGAATTATGCCATTCCACGGATACGGCTTTTTCGCATAATTCTCTTAATTCATCGTGATTCTTTGCAATTTCAGCCAACACATTAACATCGATATCGCCGACTTTAATCAATGCATCTGCTCGATTAACAAAATCATCAACTGTCTGTTTTGCTTGGTCCAGAGTACAATTTAGTTTTTGAACAATCGCGTCGTACAAAGATTCTCCGCAAATCTTCTCAAGAAGAAGTTTGCAATGTTTCCATTCAGCCTTGGTGGCACCAATACACTCCTTAAACAAAGGCCATGTGGTGCGTTCAAGAATGAGCGTGCGAATAACCTCGTCTGTATTTCCTATTGAAACATATCCAGAAGGCTCTCCCACCTGAAGTGTTTTTAGAAATCTTAGGTTACGATCATCCCAATTATAGATATCCCCGGAGGAAATTGTGTAGCTTGGCAGGGAGTAGACAGTTTCCGAAAGTTTTGCACATCGATCCGAAATGTTGAACTCATTTGCACGACACAGTACGCCTGCGAACTGCCCCCATTTAGGTTCATAGCAAAAAAGTGTATCGCAAAAGTAAGCTTGTGTACGAGCAGTTCCATTCTGAAGTTGTTCAACCACTTCGTCTAAAGACTTTGCCATAAGAACTACTACACGTACCGGCGAGTAGTCTTTGACATAGTACGACTGGACATAGTCAATTGCTGGGTTATCCCTATTAGGAATTGCTGTCCACTCCCAAATACCGACCGTTCCAAGCGCAGTAGGCCCATCGTTGCGGTACAGTCTATCTCTGTTTTCAAAATAGTTATCCGTCCGTTCCGACTTGAATGGTGTATGTAAAATATCATCTTCCACATCTGCTAAACGGTTCAGCCATATACGCCCTTCGTAATCTACTGTAATGTAGCACAGTGATGTGAAGGAAACTTCATTGTCAATCATCATTATCCCTCCCAGGATTATTTTGAATGGTTTTCCTGAGCAAATTTAAAGCTGTACGGGAAATTTCGCCTCGCCGCAAAGCCTTGCAGAGCCATTTTTGCGTTTGGGGATATTTCGAGAATTTACTGACAAAACTTCCAACTGCATGCGTTACAGGAATCATCGGGCCAGAGCAAGAACTCAATTTTTTGACAAGCACAGCATCCAGCAACATAACATCCATGTTGACGGTTTCCTGCTCAAAACGAATGGAGCGAATGTAGTCGCAGCCTTGATAAAAATGTATCTCTGTGCCAAATGATAGTTCGTCGATTGTTAAATGCTCCTCGCCAGAAAGCTTGTAGATATATTCAGTCTTACCATTTCTTTGAACCACAGCCTTCCCATCATACGGGCAAGAAACTGATATGCACTTTAATTTGGGGAGTTTTGCATAGCTCTCTTCATTCAGCGTGTTGCCAGAATGGTCAGATATGATTATTGCTGGTAACGGTGCCTTTTTGCGCAAGGGTTGCTTTACCAAATAGGAGAATCCCAAGGCTCCAGATTTGCCAAGTGAGATTAGCTGTTCTCTTTCCCTTGTACAGAGCTTGTATAATTTCCCGTCTTGAGTACCCAGCACATTCGCAGTTGCGGGATATGATTTCAGTTCAGCATCATCACCGCATAAATAGAAGTAAAACTCCGCTGAGTTGTGGTATATAAAATATGGGGCCTGTATGTATGCTGGCCAGATAGGATAGAATTTTGTTGGTTTTTCGGTCAAGAAAATAGCATATTTAAGAAAAAACTTTGCGGAGCGTTCTGAAAACCTTTTAATACGAATTTTATATAAATACCAACTATTGAAAGAGTTTGCGCGCGTTTTGGCTATTTCCATTGCTTCGATATCTGCAGGGAAAGTATATATTGGATGTCGTTGCAATAAATAATAGAAATTTCCGGCATACGCCTTTCCGCCAGATTGGAGAATCTGGCCAGTTCGTCCGTCAAAGAAGGAGCCGGCCTGATTAATTCCCGGTATATTATCGGACCAAAATCTTCTTAATTCGGGATTAGCATTTACATATTCAACACAGTAAATCTGGCTTGGAATAGAGCCAACACTCAAGTAGGTGGTTCCTATCCGCTCAATTCGTTCAAACGAGTATTCATAAACTTGGTGTGAATCTCCGGCTATCTTAATTTTGTCGCAGTGTGCCTTGTGGTCTGGAGGGTAGAAGAACCCTAATTGTAGAGAAAACATCGATCCTGTTACAACAAGACGCAAAGGCATTATATGGCTGTTAAGTGCTCGCAGCGATCGGCCGTAGTTTGGATCAAAAGAAGCTTGGCGTTCGTCGCATTCTTTATTGGGAGATGCCGGATCATGACGGAAGTGTTGAACATTCATACCAGGGGCGGTAAGTAAAACATTTTGTGCGCATAATTCACACACAAAATGGCCACTTCGTGCTGACGCACCATAGGGATACATCTTGCAAGCATCTTCTACCGTGATACGACGATATCCAATTTTAGAATCCCACACGCATACATGAGTTAATGGCATATACGATCATCCTCTGCATTTTTACAGCAAATTCGAATTGTCCAGGAATGTACGCAATTCAATAAATTCATTAGCGATTGCCCATTTGTGAGCGGTTTCTATTAGGTAGTAATAGAAGACACATTTCTCATTTTAGTGATACTTCCTATGCATTATGTGTAGCCGTGATACAGGACTCCGTTTTTTAAAATCTTAAGCACTACTTTTAATATTTATTTTATGATACGACACAATATCTGTTTTTTCAATATAATACGCATCAGGCTGTATTCTTTGTATAGGCGTGTTAAAAATTGATACGCCTGACTCGAAAAAAACTCTTGCTTCTCGGCCTCTGCAGAGGTACAATACCCCAAACCTGAACATGAAAAAAGAGCCCTTCTGAACAGGCGGTGGCAGCGGATGCCGCGCCTGGTCAAGAAGGGTTCTTTGACCACATGTTTGACCACAGACAGCGTCGGAACACTCGGAAACAGTGGAATTAAGGGCACCAAAGAGTGAGTAAAATGTAGCGAAAAGGGTTGAAAACCATTAGAAAGTACCAGAAAAAATTTAGTTTAACCGTTTAAGTCGTTTTAGGAATCAGAAACGAATAATCGTGAAAAGATTACCAATAATCTCTCAAAGCGGGGACAACTCTCTTAAAGATTGGAAAATAGTTATATACTTTTATAAATATTGACCATCACAAGCGGAGGGAGAAATTCTTCTGAAGAAGGCACTGAAGTGAGAAAAATTCGAAAAAACAGCGCTAAATGCTTTTATTTCTCTTACAATAATTAGTTTTTGAGTATTAGAATTTGTTTATAGCCCGTATCTCTCGGTTTGCTGGCTTAAAGGCCTTTTTTGAATATGCTTTATAGCACCTATTTCTTTGTATATTGCGTGCTAAAAATTGGTACGCGTGTTGTCCGCCAGCATCTATGTGTTTCCCTAACAGAGAACTGTTTCTGGGATTTTTCGATTCAAGTTTTAGTTGATAATTTCCATGTAATTAGGTATGATGGAAAAGAACCATCCGACCTTATTGTTTGAAAGAAGCAATTAACCATATATGAAAGTATCACAAGCAACTTACACTGTACGCATGGAATCATGCGTGATGTAGGCGGAAGTTTTTGGGAGATGCACACGAATCAGTTAAAGATAACTTTGATTCTATATAAAAAATGGATTTTGCCTGCGGAGGAAACCACATCTGGGGGTAGATGTGGCTTCTTTCTTGCGGCCTTTTCACGCCCTGCGTCAGCCTGTCCAAGTGACAGGGTGTCGCGGGGCGTTTTTCTATCTTTGGAAAGGAGTCAACGAATATGAGCCTGAAGTACACCTGCCCCGGCTGTGGGACACCCTTGGGCTATGAGGGATTGTGCTGGAAATGCAAATCTGAACAGGAGCGGAAGGCTGCTCTTGCTTGGACACCGGAACAAATCACAGAAAAGCAAAGAAACCTGATTCAGAACATCCAGCGGCTGGCTGATATGGAGGACCCGGAGTTCACCGACTTCTGGCAGCTGCTGGGGTACCATGATGCCATCACCCCGGAGATTCAGCGGGCGGCACTGGCCGCAGAGGTGTTCTGGCCGTGTGAAATCTATTATCACGCTCCCGCCGATGTGCGGGATGGTCTGATTCATGCGCTGTTGTCTTCGGAATATTCCAGCGCGGCTTCTAACCTGATGAGTTGCCTTGCTATGCAGGGAGATGACAAGGCAATGGAGACGCTGCTGGAGCTGGAGCGAAATCCCCGGCCCTGGCGCAAGGGCCTCTATGTGGACCCATCCAGCTATGCACAGATCGGCGGCTGGACCTTCGACAAAGAGGGCCAGAAAATCCAACTCAACTTCGATACCTGCTATCCTATGGTCAAAGGAACTACCGGCGAGAAATCTCCCGTCCGCATTGGCCGGGCACGGGAGGACACATGCCCCCACTGTGGCGGACGCATGGTGGACATGCTGGTGCTGGATGGCCGGGATGAGCGGCTCCGGTTCCTGGGGCTGGATGGTGTCCTGACTGCCACCTGCTGCCCCAGCTGCGTGGGATTCCTCAAAGGCCCCGCCTTCAACCGGTTCGCTCTGGATGGCGGCGTGGAGGTCTTTCCCTCCGAACTCTTTGACGGAGCGGAGAAGACGGATTGCTATGTCAGTCCCGAGGACTACAAGGCCCTCACGGAAAATCCCTTTGTGCTGGGCAAGATGCCTGTGCCCCTGTTTTACGGTGCGGCCTGCCAGGATGTGAACACCATCGGCGGCTTTGCCAACTGGGTACAGGACGCGGAATATACCATCTGTCCCCACTGCGGGAAACCTATGAAGTATCTGGCGCAGATCCAGTGGGATACGGTGTTTGACTGTGCGGAGGGCACGCTCTATGTGGAATTCTGTCCAGACTGCCAAATCGTATCCATGCGGCATCAGCAAACCTGAGAGGAGACCTTGCCATGAGTTTGCCAAAGCGTGATGGCGTACATGACCGCTACTATCTGATCCACAAGCCGGACACTTCCCCGGAGGTGCTGGCGGAGGCGGATCTCTGCATTCAGGATGTGCTGAACGGAACCGCTCGTGAAAATCACTCCGCCTACCCGACCGTGGTGCGAAATCACAACGGGACACCCTTTCTTCCCAGCCAGCTCCTGGAGCGGTATCTGTCCAAACTGCCTTTGAAGGGATTCCCCTATGAGGAAGCTGTTACATTCTGCGATGCCCTGCGGCGACTGGTGGGCTGGCAAGAGATCCGCTATAAGTTGGAGAAGTACATAGAAAAGCAGGTGCAGGAACGCTACTTCCTTGTGGGAGAGCGGGAAGATGGGTTTACCGTCTTTCCGCCCTGCACAGTACTGCCGGAATTGCGTCCGGAGGATGTGGACGAAGGTCTACTGCGCTTTGCCTGCTATGTGGCTATCTGCCATACCGTGTACGGGCAGAGTTTTGAATCCCTCACGACTGAACACATCCTCGGCCTGGTTTCCCAGCTCCGCCCAGATATGGTGAAGCAGCTGAAAACAGCCGGCAGCGGCAAATTACCAAAGGAAATCCAGCAGCGTAAGACGGAGCATTTCATCGCATCGGCCAATGATGCGTTTGCTGCCATCCGCATCACCGCCAGGGACTCCACCGAGGAGTGCTATGCTGAAATCCTGGACTACCTGTGTGCGGTGTTGGAGCAGGAGGAATTTCCCCGCAGTTACTCGGTGGAGTTCCGTGGGAAGGAAAAACTCTATCTGCCTATTCCCGGCCTGCCCAAGAAGGGAGTCAATCAGCTCTTTGCCTGCGCTGTGCAGCACCCCAATCTGCATCCAGCTATGGAGCGATACGCTCGTCTGGCTATGCGGGAGTTTGAGTGGTACCAAAACCTTGCGGACGAAGCCTGTGCTATGCCTGGCACCTTTGCCGTGTTCGCCCTGGGACTGGAAGGGCCGAAGTGGTGGCGGCTGGTGTGCGATTACCTGGATCGATGTGATGACGAGCACTCCTCTTTGCAGGAGAAGTTCCTGCATATTCTGTTCAAGCAGTACGGGTTCACTGCCCAGTCCCTGCCGGTGCTGGTCCACGGAGTACAGTCCATGCAGAATCTGAAGCCCGCAAAGGAGTTCCGCGCCCTGATCGCCAATGAGGAGAGCCTGGATGCTCTGCTGGAGATCAAAGGGCATCTGGAATATTACCTGCCGGAAGAATCCGGCAATGACAAAAGGGCGCTGGCCTACCTGTGGTGTGATGTGCTCTGGGCCATCTGGGGCACAGCCTCTGAAAACGGCGGCAGCAAGGTCATCAAGACAGCGCCCAAGGAACTGAAAGAGAAATACCAGCAGGTATTTGCGTAAGGAGAACGCCATGAAAAAGAGAACGGTCAAGGACTTTATTGCCCTATATGTCCCGGAAGATGAGGAAAAACTGGTACTGATTCAGGATGGTATCAGCGCGGACAAAACCTTTCTGGATACCTTTTGGACGGCACATACCCATGCCCTCGCCATGGCGGATGCCCAGACCGGACAGGTGATCTCCGGCCGATGCTACCTGAGCTGGCCGCTGACGGACAAGGAACGGGAAGCCAGCGACTATTCCAAGCGGTTTGCCAAGGGCAATATCTACCGGATCAAGGCCCGCGGCTGGAAAGGTGATGCCCTCTACGAACCTCAGTGGTATGTCACGGAGGTGCTGGAGGAAGACATCCCCTGTTCGGCGCTGGAGAAGATTTGGGCGGAATACACAAAGCCCATTCTTTTGGAGGACGAAGTGCTGGGAACCCTCACGCTGGATCGTGAGATGAGCATATTCGAGGGAACCTGTAAGTGGATGGGAAAAGAAGTCCGGATCTCGTTGGATGTGGAGATTGAAAAGAAAGCGTCCTGGACCCGTGTCACCAATGTGATGAAGAAACTGGTGGCAGACCAGGAAGCCTGGGATAAGTCCCTGCGTGCGATGGCTGCCCAAAAGCTCACCGCTCAGGCCAACGAGTGGCTGGCGGACAATGACCAGACCGACCGGGACCCGGAGAAAGACCCCATCACTGAGGATGAGTTCGCCCGGCGTATCCTGCTCACCGAGTTTACAGTATCTCCCGGCGGCCGTTTTACCGCCTGGTATGAGGACGACGATATGTTTTGGGGCCATGTGATCACTGTGGATGGAACGCTGAAAAAAGGCCCCGTTGACGCTGATATACAGGGATAGGGATAAGGAGAGGAGGAAACTTAAATGAACGGCGAGCAGATCACGGCCTTTTTACAGGCACACTGGGAGTGGGTGACTTTGATCATGGGCATTGTGTCCGTGGTTGGCTCAATTCTGAATTGGAACTGGATGTGCGACCCTACCGGCAAGCCGGACTCTCACCGCTATGGCCGCGGCTCCAGGCGGGCGATCTTCTTCCTACTGGGAATCGTGCTGATTGTGACCAGCATCATGTCCTGGGTGCTGTAAGGAGGACGAACGATGAGTGAAAAATATCCTACCTGGCTCACCGGCCATGTGAAGGAGTGGGCACAGAAACGCCTGCCCACCGTGACATTGTGTTCTACCACTGGCAATGAACTGCTGGAGGTTTGGTACTACGGTGACCTGTTGACCTTAAACGCAGAACCACAGCTATATATTGTTCCCAGTTATTTCGCTCCCGAACTTGTGACAGCTCGTGACCCGGAGAGCGGCGAGGAGTTCGTCATCTTCGACGGCGGGCGGCATGGCTACGACAATATGTTCTGCGATGAACATGATCCATCCGAGCTGGAACACCGTCCCCTCAAGCGGTATGAGATCCCCGCCTCCAAGTTGGTGCTGGAGCTGGGGTACAGCGTGGACTACGAGGACGAAAAAGAAGACTTCGAACCGGATGAGGCGGATACTGTGGAACTGATTAACGGCGAGCGTATGCCTTGGGAACAGGTCAAGCGGGACGGCATCGACTATATCGCCCTTTACTATGTGAACGAGGAAGGAAAACAAGTCCAGATACTGGACGCAGAGTTGGCATGAGTATGGTAATTCAATCTTTTGACAATCTGCACGACAACAGAGTCCTGCGCTACTGCGCTGATTTTGAAGCCCATACCCTGCACATGGATACCCGGACCGAGGCCGGAGAGAAAGTATCCGTTCACTTCACCGGCCTGCTGGCCCACTGGTTTGAAAATGTGATCCAGGACAACATCCTCTTCGGCATGGACGAGATCACCGTGGACGGTTTTTTTGAACAGTACAAAGACCTTCTGGGCGGGACCATCTCTTACGGCTTTCCCGCCTGCTGCAGCATCGAGGAACTGCGGGAGCGCATGGAACGGGAGCACATCCGGGTATTTGTCATCGACTCTTCCCTTGGGCTGTGCGGATTTGTACTGGCTCAGGAGGTGGAACTGCAATGTCCATAACTGCCTATAAAGTGGAAGCCGTCGGTCATGACCGAACCGGCAAGGACTTCGGTTATGCGAATATCATGTACCGATACGGCAACAAGAAGTCCTGTCCCCGGCCAGATCAATGTGAGAAGATGGAGGTCATGTGGGAGGACGAGAGCGTCTATGGGCCGCCTGCTCCCGGCAGCAAGGTGGGCGACTTTATACAGACATGGCTGATGGGCTCCTGGGACTGCGGAGTATTTACCCACCGGGAGATTGCCCAGCGGCTCATGGATACCTTCACCGGCCTGAAGATCAAGGAACTGGCGTGGTTTGAGAACCCCAGGGAAAAGACTCTGAAAAATGGTAAACCGCGTGCGCGCCAGGCCAAGTGGCTGCCGAACCGGGAGGTGGATCTGGTCTACCTCTATTCCGACCGCTATCTTGACGCCAGAAATCCCTCTCCCGCCGAAACCGACTTCTTCACCGTCACAAGGATGGATGCCTGGGGCGTGAGCACCTGGTTCATGTGTACCACAGAAGCCGCCGGGAAGCTGATCGCCATGAATTACGACAATCTGGCCGTCCAGGAAACCACCATTGTGGGATAGGAGAAAATGAATGATGACTTTGGAACAACTGCCCCCCAAGGGCATAAAGCGAGAACAGGCCATTTTGGAGCTGGGCAAGGATGAAGCAAACGGCGAACTGCTGTTCCAGCTTGTGAATACAGAAAAGGGCAAATGCAAAACGGCTGCTCAAAAGGCTTTGGCGCAGCTGGAGTATGCCACTGCTGCCCCATTGTGGGCCAAGCTGGTCAAGGGCAAATGGATGGGCAGCAATATCATGTCGGATGCCTGTTCCGACTGTGTATCGGAGCAGATTGCCCCAGTTATTCTGAAGACTCTCTCCCAGCTGCTGGACGAGGGGGACACAAAGCCGCTGGATATAGAACAACTGAACTTCTGTTTCCATTTGATGTTGGGGAAAGCCTCGCCTAAAATGCTGGAGGTCTACCGCTTCCTGGCGGAAAACACCCAGCGGATCGCCCAGCTGAAACGCACGCCTGTTTATTCTGATGATGATTGTACCTCCTGGTGGATTACGGACGGGCTTCGCATTTGGGATGCCGCACCCAAGGAAAAAGAGAAAATTCCCGCTGTGGTGCTGACTGCCTCCCTGATCCGCAACCCGGATGAGCGACTGCAAGCATTGGCTGATGAGCTGAATGAACGCTACGGCGGCAGCTGGCTGATGCCGGTCTTTATGAAGGCGATCATCACCCAGCCCAAGGAGCAGGTGTATGAGACCTATTCGCCCCTTCTGGATACGCCGCAAAAAGCCTATTTGTTCCATGCGCTGGGAATGCTCCATTACCGCTGTTATCCGGAAGACTGGACCTATGAACGCCTGGGCCCGGATGGAATGATCGCTCTGATTTTCTGGGGGGATTATAGCTATGGAACCTATGACACAAGGTTTATGATTGAACGCTATGTGGATCTGGATGAGCAGTGGCTCTTTGATCTGGCCAAGGACCCAGAGGGCCGCAAACCTACGGTGACATGGCAGACCTACAACCGGGGCGGTGTGCTATATGGAAGCTACGACGAAATGTTCATCAGCCTGCTGCCCCGCAAGGTGGAAAACCCGGAACTGAAGCGCATTCTGCGGGAATACTTCCGTATTCGCAGCGAAAAAGTGAAAGTGGAAGAAAGTATTACTGTTTACAAAGATGCTGCTGAGCGGTTCGGGGATGAATGAGTACAAGTCGAGAAAGCAGGTGCCTTATGTACCAAATTGCATATATTGGCCGCTGGGAGACCCTCCCGGAAACGGCTGCCGCCATCTGTGACCATGACACTCCCAAGCTGGAGGCGCTGCTCCAAGGCGGTCTGGATTTAGATGTTCCCATCCAGCTCAGCGAATACATCAAGCTGATGCCATTGGAGATTGCGGTTTTTCGGAATGATGTGCCCATGATCCACTTCCTGCTGGAGCATGGAGCTGATCCCGGTCTGGCAGAGGAACAGCCCCTGCTGCTCACCGCTGCCCGCTGTTGTGGGCCGGAGGTGGTGGCGCTCTTTGCTGGACAGGCCGCAAAACTCAGCCCGAAGCAGAAAGAGCGGGCCTTCCAGGAAGTGCGCTGGGGGCAGCGAGCGGAGAATATCCAGGTGCTGGAGCAAGCCGGGATCACAGTGAACCAGTTCGGCGGCGAGGCGTTCCGTGCGGCTGTGTCCGATGGACAGGCCGAGCTTGCCAAACTGCTGTTGGAAAAAGGGGCGGATATCAATTACCACAAGCCGGACATGGTGTTCCCGTATGCCTCGACCCCTGTCACCGAGGCCGCCCGCTCCAACAATTTCCCCATGGTGCGCTGGCTGGTGGAACAGGGGGCGGACATCACCCTTGTTGACAAATACGGCGACCGGCCTTACACCGTGGCGGTGCAGAACAATAATCAGGAGCTGGCCGACTACCTGAAAGCCCTGGAACCGGAGGAATGGCACAACGAGCAGGAGAAGCTCCGGCAGCTTATGCCCTACAAGCTGCCTGCCAAGCTGGTGGAATACTTGAAGACCGGCCCCCTACGGCTGGAGTTCCCGGATCAGGAATGGGTGAAGTGGGCAGAGCTCTACTCCTTCATGGATGTGCAGGAGATGACCTGGAAACGGAAGAAGCTGCTCTCCCTGATGGTGCAGATGGACAACTACAGCGACTATCTGCTGCTGTGGAGCCCCAGGGACAAAAAGCTGTGGTATCTGGACATCGAGCATGAGGAATTCCACCCTCTGGCCAAATGGGATGACTTCATCGCAGATCCCGGACGGTATCTGAACGGGATGATCGAGGGTGAGTTTGAGGAGTAAAGCCATGACATCCATAGACTTTCTGAACAAGGTACATAAAAACCTAGACTCGCAGGAATACAGCCTCTCTTATTCTCCGGCCAAGTCCAAGAATTATATGCTGTACTGCAACGGCAACTTCATCGGTGGCCTGTTCGATGAGGAGCTGTGCTTCGTCTACGCCGACAGTGTGAGCGAGCTGCTGGGGCAGCCGGAACCCGTCTACCGCGGCTACTCCAGCACCGCCCAGCACAGGATGCTGGTGATCCCGGAGGAACACTGGGCGAAGGCGCTGAAACTGCTCTATGCTGAGAAATTTGACTGGAGCCGTTTGGTGTACGACATCACATACACCAGCATTGGCGCGGCTGTGGTGGAGGACTTTTACGATGAGAATGTGGTGTTTCTGCGCTTCTGCTTTGAAAAGGAACTGCTGAAAAAGAATCCTCTGGACCGGCAGGGCCGTATCCTGCGGATGGTCTATCTCAATCAGGATCTGACAACAGCGGGCAAATATCTATTCCCCAGACTGATGCAAAAGTTCCTTGTTTTTACAGATCGAGGCGGGAAAAGCAGTCTGGAAACCATGCTGAATCGGTGGTACACCGCGCTGGAGAAGGAGTACCTCAGCCATACAGCGGGATAAGGAGGGCAGCAACATGACAGAGAAGAACAGAATCTACATCACCCATCTCAAGGTCGCTGATGTCCCGTGGCACCGGCTCACCACCGCCTATGGCCGGGGGACGGATTTTCCCGCATACCTGACAGTGCTGGAGCAGATGCGTGATTTGGCATCCGTCAAAGAGTCTCTCTATGAACTTACCACCAACATGGAACACCAGAGTACCCTGTGGCATGCTACCCCCTTCGGCATGGTGTTCCTGTGCCGAATTCTGGAGAAGGCCCTCGCAGAGAGCGGGCAAAACCCCGCAGCCCATTTTCTGGCCGGGGAGCTGCTTGACTTCTTCTCCTGCATCCTCCAGTGCTTCCACGATGGAGATGAGATGGAGCACGCCGAGGCGCTGCCGCTGTTCTCCGATCTGCTGAAGGAAGAATACCTGTGGTCGGAGGAATACGACGAGGAAGAAGATGAGATGCGCTACGAGGAGGACGAGGTCTTCCCCGATGACCTGTTCTACAGCTTCTATTACTACTCCTGGCAGGCGGTAAAAGCCTACCAGGATGTATTGGAGCAAGTCCCGTCAGAGTTTGCCAAGCCCGCTGCCGAGGTGCTGGAACTGCTGTAAAGGAGGCTACACATATGTTTGAAGAATTCTATGAGATGTACGAGCCCGAGGAGCAGGAAGTGGTCGCTCTGATCAATCGCTGCATTGGGGGCGGATTTAACTGGAAAGGCAGCTTTTGGGAAATGACCGTTGTGACGCTGGGCATGGTGTTCTGTAACACCGGCAAGGTCAGCACCAAAGAGGAACGACTGGATTGGCCGGTCACCGAGGAGGAACGCAATAGCGACAAGGGCTGGGGACGCTTTGGCAAGGAGCAGATCTGCCGCCTGAAGATCCGCCAGATAAAAGAAGAATTGGCAAAGGATCTGGTGGTGCGCCCCTGGTGTATCTCCCAGGTGGTCAAGGCCCATGAGGACTGCCCGGAACTCCAGGCCGTTCTGGACGAGTACCACAAGCCAGTGGTGATCCAGGACCAGGTGCTGGGAGAACTGACACTGGACAAGGACTATGATACCTTCGAGGGCGAAATCCAGTGGTGCGGAAAGGATGTGAGCCTTTCTCTGGAAGTCAATGCCGAGAGTAAGCCCTCCTGGACCCGCGCCCGCAGTGCCGCCAAGAAGCTGCTGGCCGACTGTGAAACCTGGGACAAAGCCATGCGGGAGCTTGTAGCCAAGAACCTGACCGAGCTGGCCAACAACTGGCTCTCCCAGGATGAGAAAGACCCCCGCAATCCAGAAACCGACCCCATCACAGAGGAAGAACTTGCCCGGCGGATCAGCATAACGAGCCTATCCGTCACCTCCGGCGGCAGCTTCACCGCCTGGTTTGACTGCGATGAGATGTTCACCGATCATGCTGTGACGGTCTACGGTTCCTTGAAAAAGGGCCTCAAAACTGCCAACATTGAGGGATAAGGAGGCGCAGAGATGAAGCTGAACTGTAAACGCATTGATTTTACATATACCCCCGGCAAGGAAATCTTCAACTTTCCCGAGGAATCGGGACTACCCTTTATCTTCGATGTAGAGGAAGAACTGACCGGCGATCCTGCTGCCATGGATGCGGTGGGAGAAATGCTGGATGAGGCGGAGAAATTGGCGGAGAAGGCCAAAGCCGCCATCAAAGCGGCGCTGGCGGACGAGGACAGCCGCTACCATAGCGTTGTGACATTTTTCATGGAGTTCCACCGGGACGATGTAGGCTCGGATATTGCGGCGGAACTTTTTCCGGGAACCGACCCATCCAAGCTGTCCTTTGCCGAGATGGTGGACTTTTTGAAGCTCAAGCGGTTCGGCAGTCTGGTGGATGACGAGATGGATCAACAAGTTTTCATTATGGATCTGTCCTTCAACCCGGAGATCACCGACGAGTTGATGGTAATCTACTTTGACTTAAACCAGGAGATTTTCTGTATTACCCATGAAAGCTGATGAAAGAGAATTGCCTATGGAAAAAGCGACTGCTGTTAATACCTGCTTAGGTGTTTTGAAGGGACGGGACTGCATCTATCTGGATCAGGTGAAACAGGATGCTCTGAACAATCTGACCTTTACGGGGGACATCAATGGCCATCTAATCTCCCAGTGCAGGGACGAAAAAGACTGGTTTCCCTATACACTCACCTTATACACTCACCTTCCGGCAGGTGCTGGCCTATTTTACCTGTGAATTGGACACCTATGAAAATATGGCTGGGACGGAGTATCTGGATGGCAGTTCCTTCGATTTAATTGAGGACAGCACCTGGCTGAAGTCTCTGCCAGTGCGGGAGGACTTTGACAAAGGCATCTATCGGCACTACCGGCTGTTTACATACGATGATGTTTACAACATCATTGCAGTTTCCTATGAGTTTGTGGCAGAGTTGTAAATGTCTGAAATCTGGTAATGGAGGTAACCACCATGATCAAAGAACGCATCCCCATTTCCGGCGATCTTAAAAGCAAGGTCAAGCAGCTGATGGAGTACGCCGGATGGCAGGAAGGGCGAAAAGTGGACATCTCCATTGCGGAAAAGTATTACGCCGAGCATGGTGCCCCGATGATGAAGTCCACCCAGCGGTTTTACCGCAAGTATTTCGGCCTGTGCTGTGAGTGGTATCTGGAGCAGAAAAAACTGAACTGGGCGGCTGACTTCCAATTCGCTTTGTTCCCTTACCTGGTCAACGGGATCAAAAACCATTTGGAAGAAGCCTATTTTCGGGATATGTCCGGCTGTGAACTGGCAGAGATAGAACAGGCTGCCGGTGAAAAATGCCAGCCTATCGGTCATATCGGCTACTACTACCCGGCGGAGGTTTGGATCTCCGAGTACGGGAAACTGTATGCGAAATATGAGTACCAGGATGAGATTGAGTGCTTTCCGGATGTGTTTGCCCTGATTGAGCGGGATCTGCGGCAGTGCAAATTTGATTCCGCTGCCATGAAAACAGTTGAGGCACTGGACGGAAAACTATGAAACATGACTTTACTATTTGGCGCAATCAAATATTGCAGAATCCGCGGGACATTTCACCGCTGAAATTCGGAATATCGCAGGATGAGGTCATAGAAATCTTCGGGAATCCCGATGCTGTTTCCACCATGAGAAGTGACGGGAAGCCTTTGATCCTCAAATATCATGACATTGAACTGCATTTCGATAGAAAGGCCCCTCATGGGCTCTACTTAGTTTATAGCGACGACGAAATCGAGCTGAGCATAACAGATGATCACGAAGAACTGCTGCAGCCGATCACAAACATAGAGCCGGTGGACAACGAATTTTTCCTTCGGGATGGAGCCGTTTATTTCTCCGGTCTATACGAAAACGGCTTGTTGAAGGGTGTTTCGCCCAAAGACTTCTGCTGTTGGCGTTACTGGGGCAAATCCTCTACGGCCTGCTTTCTCGGTGGGATTCGTCTGCGCGGAGCAGACCCGGCATCGTTTCGGGTGTTAAACTATGCCTACGCAATGGATAAAACAGCCGTCTACACTACCAGCGGGAGAATCCCAGATGTAGAGCTGGCAGCCTTCCAGGTGTTGGACAATGGCCAGAACGATTCAGGCGCGCCCCAGGGATATGCAAAAGACGGTCATCAGGTCTACTTCCATAATGGGGACGGCAATGTGAAGATCATCAAGGGCACGGAAGTTTCCACTTTCCGCTCGTTGGGCGATACCTATTTTGCCAGGGATGAGAAACGGATCTATGCCTACGGGAAGCAGCTTCCCAAAGCGGATCTGCCCTCATGGGAATTGCTCAGTCACTGGTATTCCCGCGATGCCAGGCGGGTGTACTACCTCAACCGGGAGATTAAGGGGGCGGATTGGGACAGTTTTACGGTATGCACCCCGCTGGACGCACCTCCACTTGCCGATCATCTGGCCCGTGACAAGGAACATTTTTACCAAAACGATGAGATGATTGAAGAACTGCTGTGGCTGGAAAGGCTGCAAGCAATACAGGAAAAATGAAAGGAGCAATCTCTATGAAAGCATTTGACCCCAATTACAAGCTGCTGGACGAGATGTATCAGGACAATTACTATCCTGCTTTTCTGGTAGACAAGGTAAAGCACGAACTCCAGAAAGTCATCGACCTGCTGGAGGGCGGCGAAACCGACGCCGAAGTGGTGCAGGAGACGCTGGACGAGGCGGTCTGCGGCATCAATGATCTCCAGGAGGAGTTTGACGAGAACGACAGCGAGATCGAAACTGTGGCCCGGGAATGCATTGCGGAAAATGTGGCCTACATTCTGGCGTGGTTCAACATTCCCATTGATACCGAGGAGGCCATCCGGGAAAGAGATTGGTGAACCTCATGGCAGAAAAAGAACTGGCCGTCTGTGATGAGTGCGGCAGCCTGTTTTTCAAAGGCTCCTCACAGATGATGGGACTGTGCCCGGAATGTGCTCATGTTCTCTATGGCTACCCAAATTGTCCCCATCGTTTCCTGAATGGCCGGTGTGTGAACTGCTACTGGGACGGCTCTAAGAGCGAGTACATCAAGCATTTAGAGGAAGATTGAGTCAAAAAGGGACTGGTGAAGACAATGTCCATTGAAAATATGTTTGGCGAACTGGATAAGATCGACATTCTGGCAGAAACCAAAACCGGAGAAGTGGTGATGGTTTTGGTCTGTAATGGCTTTATTGATGGCTCCCCGGAAACGCAGAAGGCCCTGCTGGACAAGATGGAGGGCTATCTGAACCACACCCAGAGTGAGGAATTTCAAAAGGAATATAGTGGCTGGCCCGTGATTCTGCGTGTGACCCTTGGCCGGGAGCCGGATGAGCACATCCTGGCCCTGCTCAGCAAGTGCCCTGCGTGGGCGGAGGATTACGGCGTAAAGCTGGAAATTGAAATTGGAGGAAAACCGGTCCGCATTGTAGAGAGCTGACCTATGCTCAAACCAAATCAACAGGAGGAAACGGGTATGCCGACAACAGAATGGCTGAACAAATACGAATCTATCAAAGATAAACTGGCCTGCAAAACAGACCTGGACACTCATTTCACAGAGAAAGTGATTGGGAATATGCGGGTGAATGTGCTGGACATTGGCACCGTCCATTTTCCCACCGGGACAATCTTCGCCTGCGATCCTCTGGTGGAGCTGGAGGACACGCCGCCCTTTATCCAGACGATCCCCGCCGGGACTTATCCCGTAAAGATCTGTGTGGTCCCCAGTGAGAAATATGGTGACCGCTACGCCTGTGTCAAGGTGGAGGTCAGCCGGGAAAAGCCTGTCCGCTATGAGCTGGGCATGACCGGCAAAGAGGATCTGGACGAGGAAGTGGGCGAGGACGAGTATTTTGGCTTTGGCGTAGACGCTGGAATGGGCTGTGTTGCGGACATCCAGACCCAGGCGGCTTTTAAGGTATACTGGGCCAAGCGGCTGGAGGAAGACCCGGACATCGACCCCTACAACGACCTGTTCTGCGATCTTCTGGAGGAAAACGCCAAAGCCAACCCCAAATATCAGGGAGACTGCGGCGACTGGCTCAACTGGACGGTGCCGGACACAGACTGCAATCTGCCCATCTTTGCCTCCGGCTGGGGCGACGGTTACTATCCCGTCTACTTCGGCTATGACGCAAAGGGCGAAATCTGCGCCGTGTATGTACGCTTCATCGACATTGAAGCCAGTTACAAGGAGCAGTCGTAAGGAGGGAAACAGCGATGGAATGGCCAAAACGGGCGCGGACAGTGAACTGGGAGAGCGGTGTCCTGACCTTAGACGGAGAAAAGCAATTTGAAATCCCGGAGCTGACCGCAGAGATCATGGAGCAGCTGGCCGCTTACACCCTGGTGGGCTTTCATGTGAAAGGCTATCCGGTGACGGATGAACTGCTTGCCCCCTTTGCCGGACATAAAAGCATGGCCAATTTCGGCGTGGAGGACGGTGCGCTCACCGACGCCTGTTTTCCCGTTTTTTCCGCTATGCCCAAGCTGCGTTATCTGCTGCTGGACGGCAATGCCGCCATCCACGGCAGCGGCCTGTCCGCCTTGCAAGGCTGCAAGCTGGACCTTTTGACTCTTAACCGGACCGGGCTGGATGATGCCGGTCTGCTCCAGGCGGCCTCCATCCCCAAGCTCTCCCACATCCAGATCGACCATACCGCTGTGACATACGAGGGCCTGCTGGCCATCGCCGGCAACAACCGCATCGAGCCGGTGGCCCATGTGCAATTCACCAAGGAGCAGATGGAACGCTTCTCCCAACTCCAGCGGGAAAAGGCCAAAAAGCCCGTCCAGCTGGATGAGCAGGCGGCGGCGGAATGCCGCAGGGTTCTGTCCGCTTTCTTTGCCGAGATGACGCAGTGGGAGCAGTACATGGAGCAGGCCGGGTTTGAGGATGCCCAGGCTGTGCCCCGCCTGCTGGCGATCTGGGAAAAGTATGTGAGCGAAAAGCCCCGTCCGGGCTACCGTCCTCTGGGCCTCTCATACAGTGCCCAGGGCACCTACAACGGGGAAGAATTCCTTGACGCGGAGCAGATCACCAAGAACAAACTCTACATCTACACCAGGGAGAAAAACACCGGCTTTGACCGCCGTTTCCTCATGAAGCGTGTGGGCGATAACTGGATGATCGACGGGGTTCAGGAGCGGCTGGACGGCTGGCAGCGCACGGGATTGTGAGGCATCACATGGCATGGGAATATGAAACCTTTGGCCCAGACGGTCAATGCAAATTGTTTGGTGTGAACATCTTTGACTACGACTGGCAAACCACCGGCAAGCGAGTAAAAGTCAAAGACCCGATCTATCACCAAGACCATACCTTCGAGGTCTGGCAGGTGGAGATTGACGGGCAGATCCACCGCTTTGCCGCCGGAGAGTTCTCCAACTGCGTATGGGGATTCTATCTGGAAAAGAACGGATGAGGGGAGCGTGGCGCCATGAAAGCCAACGCCGGAGAGGTCTATACAGTCTATAACCAATATCTTAAACGCTACACCGCCTGCCAGGTGGCCTATATTGCGCCGCCGGACACGGTGAGCGAAGAATCTTGGGCGGTGGTCCTCTCTCTGGATTGGGTGGGCGACGCCCCTCTGACTGCGGAGGAACTGCCCCATCTCCGCCCGCTCTACAAGGACTTCATGTACTGGTCCCGCGACCTCCACCTGCTGCGGGTGCCGTTGGAGGTCCCGCCCCAGTACACGCTAGTGGGCACACTGCCGCCCTTCACCGACCAGCCCTGCCGCTCCTATGGCGGCTGGAGTGACGGCTATGATATGTATCTCCAGATCCGGTGGCAGGCCATTCCGGAGGAACGGCGGCGGGCTTTCAAGGAGGCCATGGAGAGCGAAGAGAAAACGGAGATCGGCGGTATCCCGGTGAAGGTCAGCAGCCATCGGGTGACGGACCAGTACGAACCATTCGATTCGGCGCTGGAACTAAAGGCGCTGCCTTGCCTCTCCACCCTTATCTGCGAGCGGTGGCACCCGGATCTGCTGGAGTTTTTGCGGGAAAACCCCTTTGTTGATGAAGTGACTTTGCTGAACCACGGTCAGAGGACACTTGATCTGCGGGGCACCAGCATCAGAAAGCTGATGCTGGACATGACCGGGCTGGAGGAGCTATGGCTGTGTGAGGGAACGGAGCAGCTCCTGTTCCAGAACAAGGGGCTGGACGCCTGTACCATCCATGCCCCCGAAAATGGCAGCGGCTTGACCCTCCAATTTATCGGGGAATACTGCCCGCACACGGAACTGCCGAACCTACGGGGGCTGCATGGCATCGAGCTGAAGGACTTTGATCTGACCGGGCTGGCTGCTGTCCATCCCCACCTGAAGGAACTGCGGCTCTGGGGCGCGCCGGGAAATCTGGGGAACTTCTCCGCCGTGGGAGGGTTCCGGGAACTGACGAACCTCTCCACCTTCGACCTGTTCGGCTTCGGCGCAGCTGACATCCCCACCCCGGAGCAGGTGCCGGAGCTTCGCTGGTTCTGGATGACCAGCCTGCCGGAGACGGCGGCAAAAGCGGCAAAGCAGCTCTGGAAAAGCAAGCCGGGAATGGATCTGCGGATCACTAAGGCCCGGAAACCGGAGTGGCTGGCGCAAAACCTGGACAATCCCTTCCGGGGCTGGGACGGTGCGGAGCATATCCCTGCCGCCGCTGCGAAAAAGGCAGCCAATCAATACCGCAAGACCCGTTCCCAGCTGATGAAGCTGGCCGCTGAACCGGGTGAAGACGCCCAGGCCCAGGCGATGGATGCGGTGACAGCCTACACCCAGACCTTCAACAAGATGGGCTTTATCGAAACCGAGGAGCGGGATGAAATTTACATGGCTCTGCGGGGTATCCTGGACGCCCTGCCGGGCGATATGCTCCAGAAAGATGCCCTAATTGAACACTTTGATCATGTGCGAGATTTTTGAAAGGGGCATCACATGAGTTACACAAAATTCAGCAAGGCAGTGACCAAGTGGCTGAAAGCCAATGGCCTGCCCTGCTATGGAACAGCCTACGATAGCCCCGAGGAAACAAAAGCCCGGCTGGACGCATGGATGCGCGGGAGCAAAGAGATACTGCGCCAATGGATCACAGATAAGCGTTACCGTGAACTGATCTCCTGCGCCCACGGAGGCTGGTATCAGGATGATGTAATTTTTGAGCCCTTGGCTGAACATTTTGTGGCGAACCACCTGTTTGATGAACTGCGGTTTCTCTGCGAACGCGGCATCCGTTTTTCTGCGGAAGATATGCTGGCCACCATTAAATCTGAGAAAGAGGAGCATGGGACGCTTGATATAGAAACGATTCGGTCTATCGATGTTCCAAGCTATGTGTCAGGCCGCAGTTATTCCCATTTGGGGGAAATCGCAAAATACAGGAAACGGGCGCTGGATCAGATTATCCGCTATGCAGGCTATCTGGAGCAGATCCACGCACCTGCGGAGTATTTGGAACAGGTAAATGTCCTGCAAGAGAGCGTTTCGGATCTGACAATCAAAACAAAAGATTTGAAACCATTTCGATTTCGGCTGTGAGAGTAACTACCTGAAAGGAGTGTGTGGGCGCATGAGTCGAATTGTTGATGAACCCTATTTCACCCACATTGCCTACAGCGCCTTCACCACTGGCATCCAGGTAAAATGCCCCAAATGCCATGGCACGGGTGTGGTGACAGCGGACGATGACAACGCTTATTTCCGCTGCCTAAGCTGCGGCCATCAGGAGACACGCGACCGGACGATCTACCGCTATGATGTCCATAACCAGTGCAAAAACTGCGGCAGGTACTATCGGGTGGATATTGAAGACGAGGCAAAGCAGCGGTTTCCCGTCCTCCATGTGGCCTGTCCCTATTGCGGGGCAACCATGCCGGGCGCGGTACACAAAACGGCGGAGGCTTTCTCCTATGGCGCGGAGATTCAGGGCGGCAAGGACCCCTGGTTCGGCCTGGAACTGTGGTTTTTGACCTCATTCCAGGGTAAACCAGTCTGGGCCCTAAACCGGGAACACCTTGCCTATCTGATCGACTATCTCAGCGCCGACCTGCGGGAAAAGCCATCGGGTAGCCAGAAAAAGACTCAGGCCGACCATCTTCCCACCTTCATGAAAACCGCAAAGAACCGGGAGCGGATCGTGAAGCTGCTGAAGAAACTACAGGAGGGATGAGGATGGATCAGAATGTCCTTTATCGTGGTCAGCGTCTTACCCTGACGCGGTTTTGGGCGACGGGAGAGCCTTGCCTGTGGATCACCGATCCTCAACAGATCGGGATGCCCAAAATGGAGTTTGTGGGAGGCCACCCGGACGAATACTGCATTTTTCTGAAAAATCTGACGGAATCAGAGCTGACACAGATCACATCCCTGGACGGCGCTCCGCTGGATGTAAAAGAAGAACTAAGCGATATCTGACAGGAAAGGACAAGCCCTATGGCACTGCAAGACAAGAACATCATGCCTCCCCCTTGGCTGGCTCACCGGGAGATTGAGCGATACTCCATTGGCTGGCGCATGGGCTATGGGGAGGATTACATAGACCGGTTTGGCACATGGCTGGACACCCTCTCCCCGGAGGAGCGGACGGAATACCGCACCCTCTTTCCCGAGCCGGTGACCTGGAAGGGCTGGTGGGACGGCGAGGACAGCGACGAGATGCTGGTACACGGTGACTTCTTAGTGGAGGCATGGCAGCCGGAGGGCCGGCCCAAGTACACCCGCCAGTGGCTCCAGCAGGAGTTTGCTGCCAAGCGGCAGCGGGAATTCTGCCTGTTCTGGGGGCACTCCCCTGCCCCTGACGGCAGCATCACAAAAAGTTGCCTCAGCCAGTGGTGGATGGAGGACTTCTATACGACGGCTGACTCCTACCTCTGCATGGAGCAGTATATGATGGCTGCTAAGGCCGAGCTGTTCGGCGACAAAGAGATCCGGGACCAGATTTTGAAATGCAGCGACCAAAAGCAGATCAAGTCTCTTGGCCGCAAGGTGCGGGGCTTTGACCAGAAGGTATGGGACAAGTTCAAGTACGCCATTGTGCTGCTTGGCAACTGGCACAAATTTAGCCAGAACCGCGAACTGCGGGAGTTTCTCCTTTCCACCGGGGACAGCGTGCTGGTGGAGGCCAGCCCCTACGATGCCATCTGGGGCATCCGCCTCGCGGCCAGTTCGCCGGAGGCCCAGGACCCCATGAAGTGGCGTGGACAAAACCTGCTGGGCTTTGCGCTGATGGAGGTGCGGGACGAGCTGCGCAGAGTGACACAGAATGAAATGCTTTGCGATTGGAGTATGGTATGGCAACAATGAAACTCTATGAACTGGTCAACCACTACCATATCGGCACGGAACTGACCTGTGCCGAGGCGATGTTCATGGCCTGCAATGAATATTACCATCTGAATTTGTCCGAGGAGACCCGGAAAATGTTCTCCGTCATGGGCCTTGGGATGCAGACCGAGCACTCCTGCTGCGGCGCTTTCACCGTGGCGGTGGGGATCATTGGGCTGATGACCGCAAAAGAAGGTCAGACGGATGTGAGCAACATGGAAGGCTATGGGATGATTGCTGAATTGACGGACTTCATGCTGGGCTTCTATGGAACGCTCCACTGCGTCGAGCTGCAAAAGCTGGAGATCGTGGGGGTTGAGAATCCCTGCCACGCCATTGTGGAGGCGCTGGCCAAAAAGCTGGAGGAACTGCTGGCGGGGCAAAGGATCTTCCGCCCGGTAAACGGAGGACAACTGGGCTGCTGATGTGCCGGAGAGCGAGGGATTACATGAAAGACTTTTCCCAATACGGAAACAGACCGGATGACCAGTGGGAGATGCTGCCCTGGATACCCGATCCGCGTCCGCCCTTCAAAATCTGGGTGAAGCCGGAGCAGATCGCGCCATTCTTTCTCATTCCCCACCATCCCTATGCCATCTCCCTTCTGCTGAAAGTCAACGACGGATTCCGGGTAGAAGAATTCTGCCGGCTGGGGCTGGCCGGCAGCAGCGGAGACTGGGAACGGCTGGTCCGGGGTGTGATCCGGGAGTTCGAGGAAGGCAACAGCGGTGAGGATCTGTTTCACTTCGACTCCGACGAGGATGTGTTCTGCGTCTATTCCCAATACATCGACGATCTGATGATGCTGGCCAAAATGATCCGGGCGGCCTGTGCCGATGAAAAAACGATGGGGATGTATCTGAACATGAGCGAGGCAGCGAAAGCATGAAAGAGTTGACCACTCAAACAGGGATTATCGTAAAATGCAGTAAAACGGCCATTGAATTTTTCCAAAATGCTCAGTCAGTGGATTCCTTTTCTGTGCTGGAGATCCCAGAGGAATTCCAAGGTATAGCGGTTGAGTTTTATGATTTGATTATGGAAAATGATCATCTTGCGGCCTTGCTGGGCTGTCGCGGCAATTATGATATTGCGGTACAGATCGATGAGGTAACCGGCACCATGACGGGGTGGCATTGGTTCAAATGAGGGAAATGGAATGATCGAGTACATCAAGCTCTTTTGGGAGGGCGCACCGGAGGGTGAACCAGCGGTCATCCTCTATGAAGTGGATACCGAAAATGAGCGGCTGGCCCTCCGCTCCATTGACATCTCTGCGGATGGCCGCACCCGTAACATCCCTGACCTTTACGACGGTGCCATTGAGATTACGCCGATCCCCACCGTGGAGGAATTGAACGCCCATGTCTGGGGCGAGGAGTTCCACGCCTGTGTAATAGAGAAAGCAGAATTTGAGGCCATCTGGGAAACTCACACCTATGATGGAGCGTTAAAGTAACCAGGAGGAATCCCAATGAACAAATCCTTAAAAGCCAAAAATTTGCCGTTGTTCTCTATCATTGACCTGGACCAGCTGCGCCGGGAAAACCATCTGGAGGGCACAGAAGTGACAGATTTTTTCACGGCAAGGGATGGAAAAGTCTATCTTCTCATGGAACAGCCGTCCGAAACACAGAGTAAGGACTGGCTCAGCACTCCTTCCACCTATACCGCAGTGGAAATCCAGCTGGATTGGGCGGAACAGCGGGTGCTGGAAACGACGCTGTTTCCTCTTGGCCTCTTGAAGTTCCAGTTCCATTATTTGCGGCCCGCAGGTGACCACTTCCTCCTGCTGGGGGCAAGATGCGCCTATCGAGAAAACGGCCCCGACCAGAACGCCTGGATCGTCAGCCGGGACGGAGCTGTGCTGTCCCGTTTCTGCCTGGGGGATGGCATTCAAGACTGTGTGGTAAAAAAAGATGGCACCATCATTACCAGCTACTTTGACGAAGGTGTATTTGGTAATTACGGTTGGGATGAACCTCTGGGCGCTTGCGGCCTGATTGCATGGACATCGGGGGGAACTCCTCTCTGGAAAAATGAGAAGTATTCCATCTATGACTGCTATGCCATCAGCCTGGACGAAGAAGAAAACCTGTGGTTTTATTATTACGATGAATTCCGGCTGGTGCGGACGAACTTCAAAGAGGACTTTGTGTTTGAACTGCCAATCGAAGGAAGCGGAGCTTTTTCTGTTGCCCCGGCCGGCAATGCCTTCCTGTTTCAAGGCGGATACCAGCAACGGGACAAATTCTACTTCCTTACCGCTCATGGTGATCGCCTTGGGCAAAAACAGGAGGCTATTCCCACCTGTGACGGGAACAAGGTCGCTGTGGAGCAGTGCAGCCTGCTTCGCAGCCAGATGCTGTTCCTCGGAAAAAACGGTGTTCTCTATGGCGGGGTACTTGGTAAAAGCGAGGAATGACAATGGTTGAGATCAATCGTGTCTGGCTCAATGTGGATACAGACACCAACAAAATCACACTATTCAGCCGTCCCCGTGTATCCATCCGTGTGGATGAGTACATTTGGAGTTTGATCGAAGAACATATCGTGAAGCCCCATAAGCTCATGCGCAGCGAAAAGCACAAGTATCTGCTGAAAATTGCCTTTGGCCGATTTGATTCGGTGCGGCACCGATATTATCCGCTTTCCCCGTACAACGGGACGCTTCGGGAAGGCGTCAAGCCGGACAGCGCAAACGGATGGTATCCCCGTGAGGACTTTGCAGGTTCTGAGGAACGCACCACCTGGTTCTCTCCCGATAAAATCTGGACAAACTGCGGCAACAAGGTTCTGGATGTGAATGTTGATGCCGCCAATGTGAGCGAGAGCATCACCCCCAGAGAATACGCAGACTTGCTGTTTGATGGGATTGGGGCAGCACTGGTGTTTAACTTCAAAAGGCTCAAACGCGAGGAGTTTGATGGGCTGAAACCCAAGATTGACTGGAGCATGGTGGAAAGTTTTCCCTTTCCCGCACCCTTTGAGGAGCAACAGTACATTGGGGACGAGGGCAAAATTCATGTGTATTCCTGGGATGGCCGGCAGGAAACGAACCTTGTAGGCCCTTATTCTGTGCGGGATTTATATCTGGACCATTTCGGAAAATTGTGAGGTGAGCACATGGCAAAGGGCATTCGTGAACGCCTGCTGGAGCAGGCAATAAAGTTCCATCAATGGCAGGAAGCCACTTATCCCGGCAAAACCAGCGAGGAGCTCGGCGGTGAGTGGGAAGTCGATTATCCATACTGGAATGACACTTACAGTGCCTTTTGCCATGTGTTGACCCAAATGGATGCAGAAACGGCAGACAGCGTTCTACTGGATGAAATGGTCTATCTGATCGCCAGGGACAACGAAGCGGAGGGGTTTATACAGGAGACCACTTCCCATCCCCAATGGTTCGAGCGCCTCTGCCTCAGGGCCGCAGCCTCCAATGAGAGTGAGGCCAAGTGGCAGTTTGCCGCTTATCTGCCAGAATGTCCGTGCAGCCAGGAAGTCAAAGACATGATCCTGGACTTCGCAAAGGACCCCAATGAATATGTGAGCCGGCGGGCGCTTTTGGCGATGCCCGCTCTGCGTCCTGACTGTGTGGAACAGTTCGCTCCGCTGTTCTGGGAGCGGAACTGTTATTCCCTCGAATTACAGGAATACCAGCGGATCGCGGTTCTGGTCTCGCTGGATGCCATCCATTCCGGCCTGCTTCCACAATACTTGGAGCAGGCCAAGCAGGATGGCCGGCGCTATCTGCTGGAACACGCAGAAAGGATCGAAGGAGGACTACTGTGAACGAAAATTTATTCCGCACCCAATTCGATCAACTGGAAACCACCGAGAAACAGGCGCTGATGGAAAGCCTTGCTGCTCGGTATAATATAACTTTTCTCGGTCTACATACCTTTGACCGCTGGGGCCAGAGCAGCACCATCGGCATATTCGAGAAAGATGGCCGGGAGTATGTCTTCGTTCCCGGCGATACCGTCACCCTGGGCTGGGAACGGTTCGCCGTAGGGCTCAGTCAGGACAGCCGAGAGGAACTGGACGATCTGTTTCAGGAATGGGAGATGGAACAGGACTCAGAGGAAATGATCCGGGAAAGCACGGCTCCCGTTCGGCAGGCAACTATTGGCCCTATGCTGGTGGGCCGGGAGCTGGAGGAACTGTGCTGGGAGCCGGTCACAATGGACGATCCCAGGCTGATCGCCCACCCTGACTGGCTGAAGAAGTTCCGGGAGTTTGCCTGGAGTGACCTTGACAGCCTTACTATGCACCAGTCGGCCCGCATTGAGCGGACGGAAAAGGGCTTTCAGATCTGCATCTATAACCGCACAGACTACGATGCGCTTCTTGCCGGGCTGGAAAAGCAGGGACTTTCGCTGCCTACGGCGGACGAGTGGGCCTATCTGTGCGGCGGCGGGTGCCGCACCCTGTTCCCCTGGGGGGATGGAATGGACTACTCCATGCATCTGCACTGGTTCGAGGATATGGAGGAGGACGAGGATCGGCCCTACGACATGGAGGAGCCCAACTTCTTCGGCCTGTCCATCGCCTATGACCCCTATATGCGTGAGATCGTGAAGGCCGAACAGTTTACCACCTGCGGCGGCGACGGCGGGTGCAACATCTGCGGAGGACTTGGAATCTTCCTCGGTTTCCTGCCCTGTTCGCCCCACCGCAAGCCGGAAGTGCAGGAGGACAAGGAACTGAACGGCGACTATGACTTCTACCGGCCTATTATCCGGGTGGATACGGACTGTTAGAAAGGAAACCTGGACACTCGGCTGTGAGACCGGTGTGGAACTTACTACTTACAGAAAAAAGGATAAAGGAGGCGTCAATATGGATGTCATCAAACTGCCCAAAAAATTCCGCATGGCCTGTTATGAGGTCATGGACGGCAAGGAAGGGGCCCTGGATGCCCTGGAGACCTTTGCCGATCAATACCCCCATCAGGTTGCGGCGGTCAAGGCTGAGGTCGCCTATTTCAACCTGGACTATGAAAAGGCGCTGGCTTTGGATCTGACCATCCTTCCCTGGCTGGAGGAGTGGTATTACAGCAATGTGAGCGATGAACACATGACCGCCATGACGGTGGCCGCCATCCGGCTCCACCGGGAGCAGGAGCTGATGGAGGCGCTGACGAAGGAACAGGCGCGCATCCGTGCTGAGAACAGCCTCCCCCAGCGGGATCGGTTCTGTGACATTCTGATGGACTACCTCAAGCGGGGCGTTATGCCCTTTGCGGACAACGACAAGAACTACCCCTACCATGAACCGGAGGAACCTCAAACGAAGGAGCAGCTCTGGGCAAAGCTGGTGGAACAGAATAAAAAGCTCTCGCCAGACGATCCCGATGCCAGGCGGAAGCTCTATAACCACTGCTGTATGTTCGGAACCGCCAGGGATGCCGTAGATCTCTTTGAGGAGATTCAAGGCGTGCCCATGGCTGACTCCTCCTATCGGGACGCAATCGCCCGCTATCTCTATTTAGGCGAACGGGAGAAGGCGCTCCAGACAGCGGAGCGGTTGGCAACATCGCGGCTGTGGGCAGTTGCCGGGCCGACGCAGGTGCGTCCCATGTCCTTCTTTGAGGACCCGAACCTGCGGGAGTTTTTGCTGGAGCCGGAATCCCTCCGGCGCATCCGGGAGGCTGCCCTTATTGATAACGGAACTTTGACGCGCAAGTGAGGAGGATGGTCATGTATATCAAAAAATACTGGGGCAACTTTATCGGAGGCTCGGATGACAGCCTGAACCTTGTGGCCTTTTTGGTAGATCAGAAGAAGGAGGAGATCCCCCTCAGCGAGATCTTCGCCAAGATCGGGCTGGACAAGCAGAACTGGGACTTCCGCCAGACCGTGGAGTATCTGGAGTTTACACACTCCGATGGCGTGGAGATGGACTTTCACTTCGCCATTGATGTGGTCACCGACCTGGCCGCCATCCTGCTGGAGTGCAGCGTCAGCGGCAGTGTGAACCTCCAGGATCTGGACGAGTACAACACCCCCTCCCGCCGCATCCGCATCACCGCCACGCCAGAGGAGCACGACGCCATGAACAAGGCCCTGGCGGATTTTGCCCAGAACCCGATGGAATATGACCTCAGTGAGATGATGGACGACGAGGAGATCCAGGAGATGGCTCGGGATGTGGAGGCGCTGCGGAAGGAGCTGTACGAGGCCGCTGGCCGCAACCGGGACTACCATGTGAAGGCGGAGGATGTGAAACCTCTACTCTCTGACTGGGAGGGTGCCGATGGCTGCATTGCCACCAACCGTATCACGGTGGAGGGCTGCAAGATTGGCTACTGTTACCGGGAGAAGCCGGACGGCGACTGGGACAGCGGCTGGCGTTTCACCGCCGGTGATGAGAGCGAGGCGTACATGGACGACCCCAACAATGCCGGGATTTACAAGCTGAACACAATCTGCAACGACGATCCCGACATCATTGCGCTGCTACATACGCCCGCCCCCTGCGCCTTTGAGCGGGATGAAAATGGCGTGTTCCAGCAGATCAAAGACTGGAAACCGGATGAGAACGAGGAGGACCCGGATATGGATATTTTACAGCAGTGCCAGAAGTGGCATGAGGAGGACAAACACCAGAAAATCGTTGACGCGCTGGAGGCCATCCCTGCCGAGGAGCGGACCCCGGAAATGGATATGGAGCTGGCGCGAGCCTACAACAATTTGGGGAATCCCGGAAGTCAGGAGGGCAGAAAGCTGCTGCGAAAAGCACTGGAGCTGATGCAGCCCCACGAGGAGGAACTGGGAGATACTTATTCTTGGAATTTCCGCATGGGCTATTCCTATTTCTATCTGGATCAGGAGGGCCGCGCTCTGCGGTATTTTGAAAAAGCACTGGAACTGCATCCTGGTGATGATCCGAAACTCAACACCCGACAGGACATTGAGGAACTGATCGACTCGTGCAAGAAGGGCATCTCCCTGCCGCAGTTTTCGGAGTGCTTCCGGGAGCGGACAGAGGACTGGTGGGAAACCTTTGCCGAGATGGAAGCAGAATTGCGCCAGATGATGGACGACGACAAGGACCACACCCACGGCGCAGAACTCGTGGCCCAAATGCAGGAAACCCTGAATCTGGTCTTTGATGAGATTTCCTTCGAGATGGGCTTCAATGGCAAAAAGTATGAGTTGATCCTCACTCCAGAGGGTAACAAGGTCAAGCTGTTTGAGCTGATCTACTTCCAGAAGCACGCCCCCAAGGAGGTGCTGGAGCACTGGAACATCCTTGTGGGCCGTCAGCCCCTCCAGAACATCGGTCTGCGTACCGAGGATGGATGGGACATCTCCGGGGATGATGTGCAGATCTGGCTGGAGGAGCAGGGTGAAAACAGCTTCTCCATCTCCGCCTACTGCGAAAAGCTGCTTCCCATGCTCCGGGAGGCGGAAGGCCGGGTCTGGTGGATGCTCACCACCCTCACCGACCAAGTGCTGGGCGAGATCTCCCACATGTGGTACATTGATGACTTCAATGTGCTGGAGGAGCCCAAGGCGGAGCAGTCATTCCTCCTGTCCCAGCTGCCTGACAAACTGAAAGAAAAGGGAGCGAACCTCTCCACCGACCCGGAAGCCTATCTGAACAGCTACCTTGGCTACAAAATGGAACCCAACAAGGACCCAGAAGCCGACTGGCGGTTGGATGTGATGGTCGGCTCCACTTGCTGTGCGCCCTTGATCAACGGCTATCTGGATGCCGACAATGACTTCATGGACGCACTCCATGCCGACGGTGCGGTGGCCGGCTTCTTCTGCTATCCCCTGGATACCCTGCGGGAGGAGGAAGGATCGGAGAAGATTTTCGACTTTCGGGACAAGCTGGAAGAAGTGTTCACCACCGGCGACGGCCCGGAGGTTCTCACCCTCACCGGCGGAGCCACCGGCCTTTTCTGCGGCTATGTGGACTTCATCGCTTGGGACATCGAAGCGGCGCTCCAGATGGCCAAGAAATTCTTCGAGGACAGCGACATCCCATGGGCCAGCTTCCACACCTTCCGCCGGGAAGCGGGCACTGTGAACCTGAAAACGCCGTCCGAGGAGGAGCAGGCCCCTGAGCTGGACGAGACGCTGGCGGGCATGGACTACATCCCCTACACCCCGCAGAACGAAGAAGCATTTTTCCAGCAGCTGGAGCAGTGGAACGACGAGGACGAGTACACCCGCTGCATCCAGGCACTCAACGCCATCCCGGAGGATCAGCGAAACTATCGCACCGCCTATGCCATGGCACGGGCGCTGGAGAACTACGCCATCATTGGGGACCACGATGAGGGGACCCCTAACTATAAGGGAGATAAGGCCCTACAGCGCGCCATTGAGGTGCTGGAGTCCGTCCGGGAAGAGGGCCAGGATAAGGCCCAGTGGAATATGCGGATGGCGTATGCCTATCAGTATCTCTATGGTCAGGAGGAAAAGGCCATTCCCTACGCCCAGCGGTGGGCCGAGCTGGACATTGAGGACGACGACGCCCCGGCGGTGATTCAAGCGTGTCAGGAGAAAATCGCAAAGCGGGCTGAGGCCGAGGCAGAGTCCGAGGACGAAAGTGACCACACAGGCGTCTTCACCGGCTTTGTGCTGCTGTCCAAGGCAGAATGGGACAAAGAGCAGTTCATCCGGGACATGAAGGAAAAGTGGGACATCGCCGTGGATGAATACGACGAGAGCGAGGAGAAGGACGACGACGCACTGGTGTTTGAGGTGGGCGATATGCTGGCCGCTGTCAGTCTGGCCTCCTATCCTATCCCCGGCGGCGAGGCCGAGGGCAACGCGGAAAACAACTATATGTGGGAGGATGCGGTCAAGGTAGCCAAAGAGCACCGTGCCCACCTGATGGTAGCAGTGCTGGGTAAAGAGGAGGATTTGCTGGAAAAGGGCAAGCTGTTCACCAAGGTGGTGGCCGCCTGCTGCCGGCAGGAATATGCCACCGGCATCTACACCAGCGGCGTGGTGTTTGAGCCCCGGTTCTATGAGGGCTTTGCCGAGCAGATGTGCGAGGACGAACTGCCCATCTTCAACTGGATCTGGTTCGGCCTCTGGCGGGATGAGAATGGCATGAATGGCTACACCTATGGTCTGGAATCGTTTGGTAAGGAAGAGATGGAGGTGCTGGGCACCGATGCCAAGCCGAGCGATCTGCGGGACTTTTTGGCCAGCCTTGTGTCCTATGTGCTGGAGAACGATGTGGAACTCCACGATGGGGAGACCATCGGCTTTGCGGCAGACGATAAGCACACCATCACCCGCAGCCCTGGCGTCGGTCTTCCGGAGGAGCAGATGACTCTGAAAATCTCCTGGGCGTCATCGGACGGTGACCCGGACGATGATGACGATGACCCGGATGGCGAAGCGCCCGAGGATAAGGAATCCGGTGTTCCCGAGGTCTACACCGAGGAGGAGATGGAGGCAGTCGAGGGGCACATCCAGCAGTATTTCGGTGAGTTCGAGAATGTGTTCCATGAGCTGTCTTCGCCGGACATCCATGTTGACATCTGCGTGGTGCCGCCCTCCAAGGAACGGAACTACTACACCCTGGTCACCATGGGTATGGGCGCTCACCGGATGAATGTGCCCGAAGAACTGGCGGAATACAAGCTGGAGCGGGCGGAGCTGGCCATTGCGCTGCCAGGGAACTGGAAGCTAAAGCATGAGGATCTGAAGAATGAGCGGTGGTACTGGCCTATCCGCCTGCTGAAAACCCTGGCCCGCCTGCCCATTGCCAGCGATACCTGGCTGGGCTTCGGCCATACCATGGACAATGAGGAGGACTTCGCAAAGGGCACAAAGCTGTGCGCCGCCATGCTGACCGGTCCCCAGGACACCGAAGATGGCAGCGAGGTCTGCATCCTGCCGGGCGGCGAGGAGGTCAACTTCTATCAGGTGATCCCCCTCTACCGAGAGGAATTGGAATATAAAATGGAGCATGACGCAGATGCTCTGTTGGACAAAATGGACGGCATCAGCTTTGTGACTTACAATACCCGTCCCAACGCCATGACCATGGGCAAGCTGGGCAGCTTGGAGGACGGCGGCGTGATGGAAATGGATTGCGCTGACTGGCACCTGGAAACCATTCAGGAAAAGAATCTGCCGGTGGATGAGCTGAGCGCCTACAATCACATGGCCATTTACCTGCGCTGGTGCATGGAGCATGACCTGATGGGTGAAGAATTCCTCGCGGAGTACAAAGAGGTAGTAGAAAAGGTCAAGGCTGATCCTGCCGGCGTGGATCTGCGGGCGTTTCTCCGGGATGAACTGGACGGGCAGCTGGTGGGCCCGATGTTCAACAAGATTGGTCGCGCCTTTGCCTCCTACTACTATGGTGCATATTCCAATGGTCAGGAAAGTCCATTCTTCCCCAGCGATATTGATGATTATGCCTTGGAATACTTCGGTTTAGAAAAGTATCACTCTGAGGATTTTCAAGACGAAGCCTATCTGTTCATCCCCTTTGACGAGGACTACTACCAGGCCATGGCAAAGGTGATCGAGGAACGCTTCACCAACTGGCAGGGACAGGACTTCGACGAGGACACGCTGGAACCCTCCGAACTGGCTGAGGCGTTGATGGAGTATCTGGACTGTGAATGCACCTATTTCCCCTCCATGAAGGACGATGATCCCATCATGTCGGCATACAGCTATGCCAAACGGGAAAGTGTCAAAGAAGGCTTTGTGCCAGTGCTCATCAAGGCGGATGACGAAACCCTGTGGGAGTGCCTCATTATGAATTCCGACCCGGACAGTGATGGTGAGGACGACTATGCTTTCGACCCGGACAAGGTAGCCGACTACCGGAAGAAGATACTGTCTGCACCTGTCAAGGACAGCAAGGCGGTCCTGGAGGCACTGATCGGCCAGCGCAAGGAAGAAGCCGAGGATGACGATATGGACTGGGATGAGGAAATCCTGGGCGAGATGGAAGGCGGAGAACCAAACGACCGCTTCTCCAGCTACTGGGATGATGATACGGAGATGACCTATCCGCTTATCCTGGCCAAGATCCCGGTGAAGAATCCCTGGGAGATCTTCGCCTACCTGCCCTTCGGAAACTGGAACGACTGCCCTGACACACCCCAGCTGATGGCAGCGGCCAAATACTGGTTCGAGCAGCACGGCGCGGTGCCTGCCGCCATGAGCCACGATGAATTAGAATTCCTGCTCCCGGCCCCCGTCCACAAGGAGACGGCCATGGATGTGGCGGTGGAACTGTATGGCTTCTGCCCCGATGTCATTGACCAGGGACCGGAAGACGCCACTGTAGGCGCTTTGGCTGATGTGCTGCGGCAGTCCACTGTCTGGTATCTCTGGTGGGATTGATGCAGGGGGTCATGGCGATGCAAACCAAAACACTGACCATTCAACTGAATGATGAACAACTCCCCATCCTTCCAGTGGAACCGGAAGCTCACCTCTCCTTTACCACTCATGCCGATGGAAACGAATTGGAGCTAACGGGAAACCGGGCGGGGCTGCTCCTATTGGCGAAAGCCGCTCTGGGTATGGCGGAAACCGTTCGTGAGGATGGATTCCATATCCATTTGGATGACCTTTATGACATCAACTCCGAGGGAAAAAGCATCCTGATCCGAAAGGAGGAACGGCCAAAGCCATGATTGTTAAAACCTTCCTCAACCCCGCCACAAATAAGCAGTGGCGAATTGAAATTGACGGACATACCATCCGAACCTGCTTGAATGGCGGGAAGGTCAAGGAGATCCTGTGCGACTCCGCCTTCCAGGTCAAGAGCAAGACGGCCAGCGCCATGATGAGCCAGATGAGGAAAGGATTTGTCTATCAGAATCGGGATGCCGCTGTTGGGCAGGCGCGGTGCCATCGGTTTGTCGGTAAGGACAGCAACGGTTTTATGCCCCTGGCTGCCGCCCTCACACGGGATGACTTCTTCCTGACGAGAGCGGCCGGAGATTTTGAGGACGAGATTCTCTATCACCTTGATGGCAGCGGGGAGATTCTTGAAACAGTCTCTCTGGGTGCCAAGCGGATGACCTATGAGCAGGTCCTCTGCCCCAATGATACTCTGTTGCTGAACAACAGCTATCTCCTCCAGCAGTTCTCACTCCGCACTCATGAGATCACGCCCTTTGCCAACAAGAAAAACAGCATGAAGACCATGCTGGATGCCGGCGGGGACCTGGCCCTGTGGTACACAGGCGAGGAGATCGTCGTCTTTGACTTTGGCAGCAACACAGAAGTGTGGCGGGAAGGCGTGAAATGCAAGAAGTCTAAGAATCCGAATTTTGCCTATTACTGCTTCGGGATGCTCTCTCCTCGGCAGAGCAAAGCGGCTTACCGCGTCACCGAGGGTGAGTATGTGCTGGTCGATCTGAAGTCCGCCCAAAAAGTAGTGATCCCCAATGAGGGCTGGCATCCCTTCTTCTCTCCGGATGACCAGTGCTTCTCGGTGGGCGGCAAGTTCTATCTGACCCAGACCGGAGAGGAGATGGCCAATCCGTTCCCGTTTTCTGTCCGGCAGGGGCTGAATTTTTCAGATACCTGCATGGTACGGACAAGGGGCAGCTTGATGGCTGTTCAGCAGGATCGTGGCAACTCTCCCATAGAAGTATGGGATACCGGCAACGGCCAACTGCTGGCCACCATTGATGACCCCTTTGTGGTGCGGCAGGTGAATTTTGCCTTTACCCAAAGCGGGCTTGTCCTGCACACCGATTACGGGGCCATGAGCATCTATTCCTGCGCCCTCTGAAACGGAGAAGTGACCTATGGATCATGAGAGGAAAGAGCTATTGGCTCAGAAAAAAGCGCAGCTCAAGAAAAGGCAGAAAAGAGCAGAGATACAGCAATACAAGGACCGTCTTACAAAAAGCATTGAACATTTTTCTCAAAAATACCGATACGTGGATGAAGCTGAAGCGCTCAAAATTGAAGCCTTTATCTCAAAACTCAATTTTGAGCAGCCGGGGCAGCTGGCGGTCCAAGAAGTTTGCCCATATCCCCATGGAAATGTCTACTTGTGCTTCTTAATGGGAACTGACGCATTATTTCAGATTTATGTATTTGGCAAGTATTCTGACATCATGAGCGATCATGATGCATGGGAAGTTTTCAGTCCATACCTGTTGCTTGTGGACGAGGATTTTATTCATTACACTTATATCAACGATAATGGCGAAGTCATGGAATCACAAGTATCGTAATGGCGGAGAAAGAGCGTGGACACCTATGAACAAAGAATCATTGGCAGTAAAACTCCTGGACTTGGTCGAGGGGCGGGAAACTCCCGAAACCTGGAGGAGCTGGTGGGACGAACATGAGACGGAGTTGGAAGTCCTGCTGAGTCGGGGTGAATTTCTGAAACTGAAGCCCTGCCGACACGGTTTTCAGTGGGTCCCGGTGTTTGGCAGCCAAAAGGGAGCTATAGCCATTCTGGAAAAGAGCGGCACAGCATTTGAGGCCAGCAATCTCTACCAGGAGCGGTATCTGGCGGAGCTGGACGCTTTCTGCGAGGAACAGAAGCAAGTACAGCGGGAAAAGCAAGCGAAATTCAAGGCCGACAACCCGGAGCTGTTTCGACGCTACCCCAAGTTCTCCAAGGCGTTGGCAAAGGTGCTGGACCCCACTGATGAGATCCAGCCTGCCGCCACGGAGGAGCAAATCGCAGGCCGAGAAAGGACGCTGGACTTCACGCTCCCGTCCCAGGTGCGGGAGTTTTTCCTGCTGACCGCAGGCATCAATGTATCCACAGGCGTGATCCTTACCCTTTCCGGGATGTTTGATCTGACCATTTATGGAGAGCGGTATTGTGTGCTGGGCGAGTTCTGGAAAGAAGCGGATGGCGACCAGCTCCTGCTCCGCCCCGGAGAGGAAACCATCTGGTACTACGCCCATGAGCAGGACAAGGTAAAGCGCCTCTGCAATGATGTGACAGAACTGATGGAGAAGAAATTGGCGAGGTATTTCAATGAGCACTGAAAACATCGCCCATGAAAAACGCTATCGGGACTGGTGGGTGCAGTATATAAATGCGGTATAATGTTGACCAAAAAACTGACTTTAAAAGACGGTGAGTTCACTTGAGAGAAGACATTGAGAGCTTAGAGCACGACTTTTCCTTGATAGAAAATGGCTTTAAGGTTGAAGAAAAAAGAGCTTTGGATGATTATAAGGCTCATGATCGTGAATACATCAAAGAGTTGGCGCTTTTGGCGTACAAATCTGAAGTATATCAGGTAAGAATGTATGGCGTATTCCTTTTGGGCTACTTATCAGAAGATGATGACATTTTAGTATTCATGAGAGATGAGGTCTCGAAAGACGATGACTGGAGAGTTCAGAAGATATTAGCAAAGTCGTTTGATGAGTTCTGTAAGCGAAAAGGATATCAAAATGCTCTTCCAACGATTGATGAATGGATGAAAAGCAGCAATCCCAATACCCGGAGGGCTGTTACAGAAGGTTTGCGGATTTGGACGAGCAGACCATATTTCAAAGAGAACCCTATGGAAGCGATTAAACGGTTATCTGGTTTGAAAGAGGACTCCAGCGAATATGTCAGGAAGTCCGTCGGTAATGCTTTAAGAGATATCAGCAAAAAATTACCAGAGTTGATTGAAAGTGAACTGAACAGTTGGAAATTGGATAGCAAAGAAATTAATCAAGTATATAAATTGGCAATCAAATTTATTAAGTAGCGAATTCCATTTTGTTTGGGAAATGCTTCTGCCAAAGTCAAAGATACTAACAACCACAGAAAGGAGGCGGTCGCTATGCCAACTTGGAGCGGAATCCGGAACAAATTGGAGAATGACTATCTGTGTCCGGCGCTCTGGGGCCACATCCAGTATTTTGCCACCAGCTACAGCAAAAGTGCTGACCATGAGGGCCGGGCAGCCATTCGCATGGACGGCGTGGAAGTGCTGCGGAGCAACTACTACACCTATTTTGAGAATGTGTGGACGAAATTTCATCATTTAAGGTCCACAACGCTGAAAGATTGCGACTCCGCAAAAGAGGCCATCAACCAGGCTCATGCCTATGCGCTGGAGCAGGGTACCTTTGACCAAAAGGTGTTCTATGAGGCGTTTGGTATCTTTGATAACCAGAGCATTGAGAAAAGCCTTGTCAGCGAGAATCCCCTTGTCCGTATCTTTGCTCTCCTGGACCGCAGGCTGGGAAAGCGCCGCCTGCTGGCTTTGGAGGAATCCATGGAGCAGGAGCTGGACTGGGTGCGGGCTTTCTATGTAATCCGGATGCAGGCAGAAGGGCTGATGGAACAAGAATGACATTCAGGAGGAACCACTATGTCACAGGTCGCATCCTTTTATCGTCTCAACGACGGCCGGCGGCAGGAACTGTCCAACGGTGACTGCTCCGGTACGGTCTATATGGCCATCTGGGACTGGTGTGAGAGCGAGCTCAGTCTGGATGTCCGTTTTCCCGCTCCCCAGACGGAGGAGACCCTGGACTGCGCTCTGCTGGAGGGAGATCTGGCGTCTAAACTGCTGGCAGCTCTGCGGGAGCAGGCCCTCCCGGAACTGGCCGCTGAAATTGCCCCAGACTGGGATCTGCCCACCGAGGCGGTGCAAAGCGGACTTGAAACGCTGCGCTCCCATCTGGAACTGGTGCAGGACGACGCTGCCCTGCTGTATGAAATGACTTGACGGGACTATGCCCTGCCAGGGATGCAGGTTAAGAAACGGAGAGAAATGCCATGGTGAGAGATGGACTTGTGTTCAAAGATGAGGATGGTCAGGTCATATTCAACCAGTACAGCTTCTGTGAACTGGTGAAGCACCTGCTGGTGGAGCTGGTGGGGATCTCCTATGAGGAAGCCTCCCAGACAGTGGAACGCTCACCGCTGGCAGAGCCAGTGGCCGATGCCTTGGGAGTGGCGGTATTCAGCCATGACCTGCCTTATTACTGGGCTATGTTTTTCTACTATGGGAACGGTTATTGGTGGAAAAGGGGTATTCCAGCGCAGCCAGAGGATATGGATGCCTATGAAGCTCTGGAAAATAAGATCATGGAGAAATATGACTTAAAGGAACCCTTTGAGTGGGAATAAGTGGTGAAATTTATGTGGGAGAAGCAAATGTATGAGCTGCTTGATAAACTGAGCCAAATCAATTATGAAGAACTCGATATAGACGATTTCTTAGATCAAAGAGACAGTGATCCTTTTGACAGTGAATGGGTCAGGGTTTATCAGGCTCTCGAAGAACTGAAAAAGGGAAAAACGGTTGCTGATACCCGAGAAATAGAGAAGAAAGCATACATCACCGTCTACGAAAAATCGGAGAATGATGAGTTGGCAGGGTACATCTCTGACGACTTTGGACTGATTGCAGACAGCAAACGGCTGGGCTACTCGGACAAATGGCTGGAGGAGCTGATTTCCTGCTATGAAAATGCAAGGATACCTTGTGGGGAACTTTGAGGGAGGTATTGCCATGGGTCTTGATATTTACGCCGGAACATTGACCCGGTACTATTCTCACAACTGGAGAACTGTTGTTCAGCAGTGGGCGGAGGAAAACGGATACGCCTTTAACCGGATCACGCCGGATGGAGAACCTGCTGATAACGGGGAAGAAATGTCCACGGCAGAGGTCCAGGCGGCGGTGGAGAACTGGCGGGATCAGATCTTGAGCGCCATTTCTCAGCCGGGCCAGCCCCCCTACGCCCCCTGGCCTGAAGATAATGAGAAACCCTATTACACCGACAAGCCGGATTGGGATGCCTTCGGTGCTATGCTGCTGGTGGCCGCCTGCCATACATACGATGAGCCGATGCCCCCCACTGTGGAGAAGGACTGGAACTTCGGGGAGCATCCTCTGGTCGCCCGCCTTGCGGCAGATGAGGAGCGGGTGTGGTCCCTGTTCCGTGGGGCTACCTGGTGGCTGCCTCTGGCGGATGCCTTCTTCTTTCAGGCACCTCTGCCCACCGATGATCAGGCGATGATCGCCACCCTGGGCGGACTGCGGAAGGAGCTGGAGAAGCTGAACCAGCTGGCGTGGCAGGCCGATGAGGATACCATCCTTGATTGGGCAGACACGGAGGGATACCCGGTAGACGGGACCGTAGGCTCGGATGGACAGTATAGCAAGGCGGACATCCCGGAACACACTCAGTATGACACCCAATCCCTGGCCAAGTTTGCCTTCTCCATGTTCTGGCGGGCCATGCGGTTTGCCGAGGAACAGCGGGTGCCCATTTTACTGGATTACTGAGGAGGGATTTTATGGGATATGATGTAAGTTTTCATCCGATTTCACCGGAAGAAATGCGGGAGTGGTATTTCACTCCGCTTACCTGGATACAGCAGGGGCAGGAGGAAAAGGTGCTGACCCTTGCCTCACAGCACGGAATGGAGGATTTCTACGCGGAAAAATATCTGGACACCCTGCGAGTCGGGGCGGAGACAAAGCCTGATGAGTTATTTGATAAGAGCCATGGCTTTTACATTGCGGTGATCCAAGGCTTCTTCCGGGACTACTATTACACCAGAGGGAGCAGTTTTTCCCTTCTGATGGAGGAGAAGCCGGAATATGTCCGGTACTTCACCCCATGGGCGCAGGTGGTGCCAACAGCCTTTCCCAATCCGGCAGAAAATCAGATCATCGAAAACTACTGCTCCGGTGTGTACCTGTCTCGGGATCAGGTCACACAGCTCCTCCGGGATCTGGAGCAGGAACCAAAGGTGCTGGAAGATCTGGAGGGAGTTTGGAGCGATGGGCAGCTTGCGGTGCTGAAAAAGGCGCTTGTCGCTGCGGCAGAATTGGGTGTCGGTTTGCTGGAAGCCACTGAGGTGGTGGAACCTAACCCTATCCACCCCAATGAGAGTACGAGCTACTCAAACCTGTACCACTGCGACCGGGATGGGGTGTATCTCTACATGGATGCCGCCAGCAGGCAGATCGAGGATGCCATCAGGAGAAGTGAGGGACAAGTATGAGCAATAAAGTGTTCCAGCAAAACCTGAATGACAAAAAAGGCCCCCAGCCCGGTGGCCCCTATCTCATTCAGATGCTGTTCAAAGAGCCGGTGGACATGCCGGACAAGGACGAAATGACCGCTGTGATGGAAAAGCACATCGGCGCTGTAGAGTGTTTCTGCCGTGATAAAAAGATGGCCGGCTTTGCCGCCCTGGATCATATCGCGGAATTTCAGGATGGCAAATGCCCGGTGCAGCTGATGGTAATGAAATGCGATAAATTCAAGGGTAAAGGCTTTGACGCCTTCCTGATGAGTCAGATGTGGGACTGCCAGGAGGACCGAGAGCGGATTTTCCGGGAGTGCCGGTATCAGGTGGTGGCCACCGATATGCTGGCTGCGGCGCTTCCGGCGCTGGAGCGGGCCAACCTGGACGCCGACTTCGTGGAGGCCCTTGCGGAGCTGTACCCCACCTGTGAGGCGTTCTATTTCCAGAGCTGCGGCAAGCTCCTGCTGGCGGAGGATGTGCGTTCCCATCAGATTGAAGGCTCGGATCGGTTCATCCGCTTTGGCGTCAATGTCCGCTTCTTTAACATTGAGGGCACCGAAGATATGCTCATCGACACGGTGGGCATGAGCACTCTGTTTCTGCCGGATCTCCAGTACCACTTCCATGGCATGGACCCCAACGGGGTGGTAAACCACGCCTATAATGTTGCGTCCTATATTCTGGAGCATGATAACCCCATTCAGGATGGGGAAACCGTAGATGGTGTGGAGAATGGACAGATGAGCCGGGAGATCCAGTGGAAGTGTCAGTATGAGGATGCCATGATCCAGCCGCCCAGAGGAGTGCTGGACATCAATATGGGAGACTATGCTTCCGGAAAGCGCTAAGCGGATAGAATGACTGCTTGTGCAGCCAGAGAAAAAGTTTGTCGTTCCCTTAAGTGGATGTTACATTCAGCGGGTTATTCTTTGTCTATTGCATAATAAAATTTGATATGCCTGATGTAAAAAGACTTGCCTCTCAGACTTTGCAGAGGTAAAATACCCAAAACCTTAACATGAAAAAGAGCCCTTCTGACCATGCAACTGCAGTTTTGCTGCACCTGGTCAAGAAGAGCTCTTTGACCACATGTAAGACCACAGACAGCGTCGGAGTACACGGAAACAGCGGAAACAAGAGTGTTAAAAAGTAACCGGCTTAGAGCAGAAATGGCTATAAACTACTATAAATACCTATAAAAACTGCCGAGAACCTCTTTAAGTCGTTTTAGGAATCAGAAACGAATAATCGCAAAAAGATTACCAATAACTTCTCAAAGCGCGGACAACTCTCTTAAAGATTGGAAAATAGTTATATACTTTTATAAAAATTGGCCATCACAAGTGGAGGAAGAAATTCTTCTGAAGAAGGTACTAAAGTGAGAAAGATTTGAGAAATTAGTGTTAAATGCTTTCATTTCTCTTATAATAATTGTATTTTTTGAGTATTAGGATTTGTTTATAGCCCGTATCTCTCGTTTGTTGGTTCAAAGGCCTATTTTTAAACATGCTTTATAGCGCCTATTTCTTTGATTATAGCTTGTTAAAAACTGATATGCCTGATGTCCCGATCTGATCCTCTTGCCAGCAGAGCCTTTCCCAGATACAATGGGGACAAAAGGCAGTCTGCCCCATCCTGCCGGACGGAATGTAAAATACCAAGGAGGGTGAAACCATGCAGCACGAATGCAGAATTACAGTATTGGATACTAAAGTGTTCCCGGAGTACCAGGAGAAGTATCTCGCAGACCCCAAGTCAGGCCCCTGTCCCTGCTTTCAGAAGGGAGATACCTTTTTGCTCAAGCGTACCGCTGAGCGAGACGATTTTTACCACCTGATGAACGGGAAATTCTGCGGGGAAGCGTGGGACGCCATCAGCCGGTATGTCTACACAGCCCTCCAGGGCGGATCCATCATGCACAAGTGGACCAATGATGAGCGGATGATGATCGCCTGCTGCAACGACGGGACCCGGCCGGTGATCTTCAAGATCGAGCGAATCGATATCCCCGAGACCGAAGAGGAACGGGAATGGCTGGAAAAGCAGAATTTCAAGAATACGGCGGAGGATGCCTACACCGGCTGAATCAGGGACAGGCGCATCAAGCTGGTCACGGCTCTGCCAGATCCCAACACCACGCATAAAGGAATACTTAATGCAGAGCGGAGCGCTCACACGAGCGCTCCGCTCAGTCTGTCGAAAAACCCGGCTTATGCATCAAGCGTAAGCCGGGTCTGTATCATATTGGGGCCAAAAGAGGAGCATAAAGAGAGAGGTAAACTGCTCCTTCCACAACC
>NZ_JACLZC010000111.1 GCF_016901735.1 Pseudoflavonifractor phocaeensis
CGTCTGCCCCGACATGAAAACCATTACCCCCCAAAAAATCCTCCAGGTCCTCCAGACCGGCGCCCATCCGGTGGAGATCGACCCGGCGCTGATGACCGCCGCCCGCCGTCCCCTGGACGAAATGCTCCGCCTGGCGCGCTGAAAGGAAGCTACATATGGAACAGTCTTATCAAGCGGTCATCGTGGGCACCGGCGTGGCCGGACTCTTCTGCTCCCTTCATCTGCCCCGCCACTGGCCAGTGCTGCTGATTACCAAATCCGACCTGGAGAGCAGCGACTCCTTTCTGGCCCAGGGCGGCATCTGTATGCTGCGGGACGAGAGCGATTACGCCGGCTATTTTGAGGACACCATGAAGGCCGGGCACTACGAAAACCGGGCGGAGTCGGTGGAACTGATGATCCGCAACTCCCAGTCGGTCATCCGCACCCTGGTGGGCTTGGGCGTGGACTTTGCCCGGGAGGCGGACGGCTCCTTCCGCTTCACCCGGGAGGGCGCCCACTCCCGCCCCCGCATCCTCTTCCACCAGGACGTCACCGGCCAGGAGATCACCTCCAAGCTGTTGGCCGAGGCCAAGCGCCGCCCCAACCTCACTCTGCTGGAATACACCGCCATGGTGGATCTCTTGGTGGAGAATGGACAGTGCTCCGGCATTCTCGCCCAATATGCCGACGGCTCCCTGCACCCCATCCGGGCGGAATACACCATCCTGGCCTCGGGGGGCATCGGCGGGCGGTACGTCCACTCCACCAACTTTCCCCACCTGACCGGCGACGCCCTGGACATCGCCGCCCGTTACGGCATCCGTCTGGAGCACCTGGACTACGTCCAATTCCACCCCACCACCCTCTATTCCACCAAGCCGGGCCGGCGGTTCCTCATCTCCGAGTCGGTCCGGGGGGAGGGCGCGGTGCTCTACAACCACAACATGGAGCGCTTTGTCAACGAGCTCCTTCCCCGTGACCTGGTCACCGCCGCCATCCGCAAGGAGATGGAGCGGGAAAAGGTCCCCTTTGTGTGGCTCTCCATGGCCCCCATCCCAAAAGAGGATATTCTGAGCCACTTCCCCAACATCTACCGCCATTGTCTGGAGGAGGGCTACGACGTCACCCGGCAGTGTATCCCGGTGGTCCCCGCCCAGCACTACTTTATGGGGGGCATCTGGGTGGACCGGGACAGCAAGACCTCCATGGACCGGCTCTTCGCCGTGGGAGAGACCAGCTGCAACGGCGTCCACGGCGCAAACCGGCTGGCCAGTAATTCCCTGCTGGAAAGCCTGGTCTTTGCCCGCCGGGCCGCCAACGCCATCACTTCATCCGTTCAGAAAGAGAGGACCAGCGCATGAATGAAATTACCATGCTCCTCCAGGCCGAGCCCCTCATCCGCTCGGCCCTGCGGGAGGACATCTCCAGCGAGGATGTGACCACCAACGCCGTCATGCCCACGGCAGTGCCGGGCACGGTGGACCTTTTGTGCAAGGAGGACGGCGTCATTGCCGGTCTGCCCGTCTTTGCCCGGGTGTTCTCTCTGCTGGACCCCGCCGCCGCGGTGGAATGCTTCTGCCGGGAGGGGGACCGGGTGACCAAGGGCCAGCGCCTGGCGGAGGTGCGGGGCGACATCCGCGCCCTCCTCTCCGGCGAGCGGGTGGCCCTCAACTTCCTCCAGCGGATGAGCGGCATCGCCACCTATACCCGGGCCGTGGCCGACCGGCTGGCGGGCACCCCCACCAAGCTGCTGGACACCCGCAAGACCACCCCCAATTTCCGCATTTTTGAAAAATACGCCGTCCGGGTGGGCGGCGGATGCAGCCACCGCTATAACCTCTCCGACGGGGTGCTCCTCAAAGACAACCACATCTCCGCCGCCGGCGGCATCGCCAACGCCGTGGCCATGGCCCGGGCCTACGCCCCCTTCGTGCGCAAGATCGAGGTGGAGGTGGAAAACCTGGACATGGTCCGCCAGGCCCTGGAGGCGGGGGCGGACATCATCATGCTGGACAACATGTCCCACGACGAGATGAGAGCGGCCGTGGCCCTCATCGACGGCCGGGCCCAGACCGAGTGCTCGGGCAACGTGACGCTGGAACGCATATCCGCTCTGGCGGATCTGGGGGTGGATTTCATCTCCTGCGGCGCGCTCACCCATTCCGCTCCCATTCTGGACCTGTCCCTCAAGCACCTGCGCCCCCTGTGACCCTATGGGCAGCGCCTCTCTTGACACGGCCCGCCTCTCCGGGATAAAATGGAACCAGAAAGGTGGGAAGGTTCACATGACGGGTACAGAACGACGGGCGGACCTGCTCCGCTGGATGCAGAGCAGCCAAGCGCCCCTTTCCGGTAAGGAGATCGCCCTGCGCTACGGCGTCAGCCGGCAGGTCATCGTTCAGGACATCGCCCTCATGCGGGCCTCCGGCTGGGAGATCCTCTCCACCAACCGGGGATATCTCCTCAATGCGCCCACCACCGTCAGCCGGGTATTCAAGGTCAACCACACCGATGAGGACCTGGAAGCAGAGCTGTGCGCCATTGTGGATCTGGGCGGCTGCGTGGAAAACGTCATGGTCCGACATCGGGTCTACGGCAGGATGGAAGCCCCCCTCCACATCAACTCCCGCCGGAAGGTGGCGGAATTTCTGGCCGACCTCCGGCAGGGCAAATCCAGCCCTTTGAAAAACATTACCTCCAACTACCACTACCATACCGTGACCGCTGACAGTCAGGAGACCCTGGACCTCATCGAAGAAGCCCTGCGGCAGCGGCATTTCCTGGTGGAGTGATTTTTGCTTTCTTTGTGCCGCAGCCCTTCCGCTGCGGCACTTTTTTTCCGCGGGGTGCAGCAATTTGCCCCTCTGCGGCGTTTGATAGGTAGAAGCACCTGACAAAGGAGGGAACCCATGGACACCACATCCCAGCCTTCCGAGCGGCTCGAACTGCTCCTCCTCACCCACGGCAATACCCTCTACCGTGCGGCGGCGGCCATTCTGGGCGATGTCTACGAGGCCCAGGACGCCGTACAGGATACCTTCCTGGCCTGGCTGGAAAAACAGCCCGACTGTCCCGACGGGGCCCACGAGCGGGCCTGGCTGCTCCGGGTAACGGTCAACAACTGCAAAAGCCGGCTCCGCTCTCCCTGGCGGCGGAAAACCGGCGCGCTGACCGAATCCCTGACCACCGAGGGGCCGGAGGAGTCCGCCCTGATGGAAGCCATTCAGACCCTGCCCGCCAAGGACCGGATTGTCCTCCATCTGCACTACTACGAGGGCTATCAGACCGGCGAGATCGCCCAGATGCTGGGCTGGCGGGAGGGCACCGTCCGTTCCCGGCTCTCCAGAGCCAGAAAACGCCTCAAAACTCTGCTCACCGACCAAATCGATTGAGAAAGGAGACCCTATGGATCTGGATATGGACCGTTACCGCAGCTATATGGACCGCCTGAAACTCTCCGCCGCCGATCACCAGCGCATTCTGGACGCCCTGGGACAGCCCAAGCCCCGGCGCTCCCTTCTGCCCCGGCTGGCCGCCTGCCTGCTGGTGGCTCTGGTGGGCGCGGGCTGCTTCCTTCTCTGGCGCAGCCACAATGCCGGGCAGGCCCTGGCACCCGGCGTCCCCTCAGCGACGCCCGCCGTCTCCGGGGACCGCTTTGCCCTCTCTCCCACCTCCGCACCCACCGATGCTCCAACCGCCGGTCAGACAGCGGGCTTTTTGGTGCCGGACCTGCCCGACGGCTACTATTTTACCGACGAATTTCTCTCCCTTCCCGACCTGACTGGCGGAGAATCCCTGTATATTTGCTCCGGCTATCCCACCGCCGATACCCAGATCTCCAGCCTGTCGGAAGGGGAACTGTGCGCCGCGCTGGGGGCCGACGACCTGACCGGGCTCTCCCTGCTGGGCTGGTCCGGCTTCACCGTCAGCGGCGCCTGGGCCAGCATTCCCGAACAGGGCGTCATCTGGGCCAAGATCTCCGGCGTGTGTGGAGAAAGTTCCTTCCGCCTCTCTCTCGCCCCGGACGCGCTGCCCCCCATGGACGAAAACTACGAGGACGCCCTCTCCTTTGAGAAAAACGGCGTTTCGGTCTCCGGTTATCTCCTCCGGGACGACCGGGACGGGGACGGCGTTCTGGACTGCCGCTATCGGGTGTCCTTCCTCCACAACGGCACAGGCGTCTATTTTGAGGCCGTCAGCCCCGACGAAACCGTCTGTCAGCTGCTGACCAAGGCCCTTCTGGCCCGGGGCACGGCGGAGGACGGCGGCTTTTCCCTGGACGGGCTGGGACAGGAGACCCCCCACACCCTGGTGGTCCAGGACCCCTTCGACGGCCAGCCCCACAGCTCCTTTATGC
>NZ_JACLZC010000112.1 GCF_016901735.1 Pseudoflavonifractor phocaeensis
TGCCACGCGATATGCTAAAAATACAGCATCTTTTCTCGCCGCAGTGCAAATTCGTTGCATTGCTATTTGGTGCGCCGTTTTAGCCTGAACTTGTGTACACACTATTTAGTTCATGTTAGACTGATTAAAACGAATTCCCAGTTGTTCACTTAAAATTTTGAAAGCAACTTCCATTTGTGGGCTAATCCATTTATTCCGATGATATACGCAAACAGCTGGATATAGATCATTATCTAATTCGGTATTGAGCTGTATTAAGGCTCCTGATTTTAATTCTTCTTCTACTGAAAATTTTGGAACATAAGCAATTCCGAAATTGTTCATAACGCTTCGTTTGACGGCTTCAATGCTCTGCAACTTCATAGATGGCCGCAGCACAATATCTTTTTCCTCCAGATAACTGTCTATTTTCTTTTGGTAGTTGGCGTTTGGCTCATTATAAATCATAGCGATTGGTTTCCTCTGGTGGGGGGGTTATAAAATCCAGTTCACCGGGATTTAAGAAAGGTGAACCGATTAAGCAGGCTTGAAATGGCCCGGAAGCTGGATGAAGAACAGAGTCAGGAAAGTTCCCTTTGTCACAGTCAATCCCTATATCCGCAGAGCCGTTCACAATGGCATCATTGATGTCATCAGACGGGCACGAGTTGATGATGAGCTGTATATGGGGAGCATCGTGCAAAATAGCCTTGATGACTGGTTGCATGACATAGATAAAGATGGAGTCTGGTGCAACAAGTCTTAAAGTCCCTGTAAGTTCTGACGCATCCTTTTTGTAGTTCATAATCTGTTCGACATTTTGCAGGATCTTCTCGACATAGGGAAGAATGTCTTTCCCAGCTTGCGTCAGTTCCATTTTACGCCCAACTTTTTCAAACAGTTGAATGGAAAATTCGTCCTCTAATTGTCTAATTTGGGATGTTACCGTAGACGGAGCAAAGTTTAGTTGTGTGGCAGCCTTTTGAAAACTTCCTGTTTCCAAAATGGTCATAAATGTGACCAGATTTTTTGTGTCCATTTTCCCCTCCGACTATTCGATAAAATCGAATTTCATGTTTTGAATTATTCGCTTTTTCTGAATGTTTCTTGATGCTATTATAATCTCGAAGGCAAGATATGACAAGTATCAAGCGTGTTATATTTTCAAAACATTAGGGAGTGATCAAGTATGAATTTTCATTTTACCGAAGAGGAAGAAAGGCTGATTAACCAAATTCACGAGTTTGCAGTCAACGAGGTGGCTCCGCTGGCCGCTGAATTGGACGAACAGGAGCGGTTCCCCTCCGAGGCGCTTGCTCGTCTGCGTGAGATGAACATGATGGGCGTTTGCTACCCCAAAGAGGTTGGCGGCGGTGGTCACTCCTATCTGACCTATATCGCTATGGTGGAAGAACTGGCAAAATACTGCGCTACAACATCCATCATGTTCGCTGCACACCACTCTCTGGGAGCCTACGCCCTTTCTGTCCTTGGTACCCCGGAACAGAAAGAAAAGTACCTTGTCCCGCTGATGAAGGGAGAAAAGCTGGGCGCTTTTGGTGCAACAGAGCCCGGTGCGGGTACAGATCTGGGTGGTCAGCAAACTCGAGCCGAAGATATGGGAGATCATTGGCTGCTCAATGGCTCCAAAATTTTTATTACGAACGGCTCTTACGCAGATATTTATTTTGTCAGCGCCGTGACAGATCCCGAACAGAAGAGCCGTGGTATTTCCGCTTTCATTGTGGAAAAAGGAACCCCCGGCTTTACCTTTGGCAAAAAAGAGAAGAAAATGGGCATCCGTGGCTCTGCTACTTATGAGCTGGTTTTCCAGGACTGCAAAATCCCGAAAGATAATTTACTGGGTGAGCGAGGCAAGGGCTTCAAAACGGCCCTCACCACTTTGGACGGCGGACGCATTAGCGTCGGCGCTCAGGCTGTTGGTATCGCTCAGGGAGCGATTGACTGCTGTAAAAAATATGTGACTGAGCACAGCGTTGGCGGTCAGTTGATTTCTAAGTACCAGTACACGCAATTCCAGCTTGCCGATATGCAGACCAAGGTGGATGCGGCCCGGTTGCTGGTTCAGCGTGCCGCACAAGCAAAACAGGACGGTGAGCCCTATGCGCAGTATGCTGCTATGGGTAAGTTGTTTGCGTCTGAAACTGCGGTGGATGTAACTCGGCGCTGCATTGATCTGGTCGGTATTGATGGCGTATCCAGTAACTATCCCTTTGAGCGGTTCATGCGTGATTCCAAGATCACCGAGATTTATGAGGGCACCAGCGAAGTTCAGCGCATGGTAATTTCCGCTGCGATGGGAATTAAGTAATTTTTCTACACCAAGTAGGCCGTCCCTTATCACCCGGCCTAACTTCTAAGTAAACGGCGACGGTTTTGATTGAAAAATTAAAACCGCCGCCGTTTTTTGAAATTTAGTTTATGAGAGCAGTTTAGCTTTTAGAATAACGCAGCATCGGGGAGGTAATGCCGTGCCCTTTTTCATTTTCCATCCGCCTAACCTATCAAAAAAAGTTCGTTTTTCCGATGGGATCAATCCGGTGGCGGATGCGAAAATTGTCAGTTTTTAAGTGAATATGTAATTTCCTGCGCCTGCGTGCTGTTATGTCACGCAGGCGCATTTTGTTTTATCTACCTTGGGACAAATTGTCCCGAAGTAGGTGAAGGCGCCCCCGGCTGCCGATCTCCGCCGCCCTCCGTTCAGATCGCCATTCACACCCTAACCATCTGAACGGAGGAATTACAAATGACGACCATCAATCTGAAAGACTTTTACCCGTGGTACACCCACGACGAATACATAGAGGTTTCCGAGGAAGTGGCTGACGAGCTCCGGGCAAGCAGACTGTACGAGGCTGCCTATCAGCGGCGGATTGTCCGCAACAAGGCGCAGTATTCCCTCGATTGCGAGGACGGGATCGAATACTCCGCCTGTGTTTCTGAACCCACCCCGCAGGAGCTGCTGGAACGCATGGAGCTGTTCTGCCATCTGTGTGTTGCGCTCAATTCTCTGCCGGAAACGCAGGGCCGCCGGGTGGATGCCTGTGTGATCCTCGGCAAGAGCTATTCCGAAGTAGCAAGGGCAGAGGGTGTCCATGAGAGTGCTGTGCGGCGCTCTGTGGAGCGGGGACTTGAGAAGATGAAACAGTATTTGAAAAAGTGCCTGTAAACCCGTCCGAATTGATCTGCCAGATGTCCTTGGTATATGAGAGGAGTAACATCCGATCAACAACTGAATAGCGACGGCCTCGAGGCATAGAGCGGGGAGCCAAGCGGCGGGTGCGCTGTGACTTTTCCGGTAGGAGAACGAGCGAACAACACCAGCGCCGCAAGTGGGACAAGCCACCCCACGGCCACGATCCGCAGTCGGACAAGCTGGCCGCTTGCCCCTCCGGGCCGACGCTCCCTCGGGAGAGTCATGCTGAGTATTGCTGTCTTATGACGGGCCAAGGAAATGAGCGTGGCGCTCCCGAAACTTTTATCAAGGAGGAAACCAACATGAAGTATGATCCCGAACTGGCGGCCCTGCTTGCACAGCCGTGGAGCAACAACGCCTGCCGTGGCTATGTCATTTACGCTATGGAAAACTGCGGGTTTTCTCCCACGGACATCCGGCGTGTGGTGGCGGAGCTCCATGAGGTCTTTGATTTCTGCGGGCTGGAGGAGGCCCAGCAGCACTTTGAGAACAGTCCCTACTGACCTTGGGACAAGTTGTCCCAAAGTGGAGCAAGGCAAGAGGGCGGCACCGCTGAAGGTGCCGCCTTTTTGCGTTTCCCCACGGGACAAGGGGGACTGTCGGTCATTGTTTCTTATCGCTCTGGAAGGAGGCCCACATGGAAGATCCCGTACCCGTCAAGGAGGAATACACCTATCAAGTCGGCAAAATCCAATTCATTGTCACGCCCGTCTACAAGGACAAAGGCGAGTCCATGCGCGACATCCTGTTGAAGCTGATGCTGGCCGATCTGGAGCCAGCTTAACTGTTCCATCGACATCCTTAACACGGGCAGTCGGCAGAGGTATAATATATATAGATAAGAACCTCTTGCTTGATTGCAGGAAGGAGGATATTTTGAAACAGTCAAGCAAGAAAATCTCTACCGGCACGGCCGCTCTCTACTGCCGACTGAGCCGTGATGATAATATGGACAGCGAGTCCAACAGCATCCAGAACCATGATGTAATGTATAGAGGGTGGATTACACCAAAAAACATTACATCATGACTGGCGGCTCATTTGTGGCGAATGAAAAGACAGTTATGATAAAGGAGGGATGCC
>NZ_JACLZC010000113.1 GCF_016901735.1 Pseudoflavonifractor phocaeensis
TCGTTGCGGATCAGCCGCAGAATTTTATCTTCCATCGTTTCCTCGGCGGTTTCGCTGAGGTAGACACGAACTTTATAGGTGGTCTTGCCAATGTGCCGGGTCAGAAACACGGCATTTTTATCTGCCATAGAACCTCTCTTTCTTGCGCTTTCGGCGCATCCGGTGTATACTGTTGTTATAGTTCCGTTTTTTGTAACCTGCGATTGTGTTACTTCTTTTTTGTGTCAAGCCTGAACATGGCGAAAGCCCCCTTTCTCCTGCGTGAACGAGCCGATGTAACCCAAGTAACTTATTTTTAGATTACTCTTTCACTAATAGGAGAAATCCGGGGTGCAAAACGGAACCATTTTTGAAAAATCGCAAAATATTTTTTTGAAAAGAGGTGGGGTCATGGCGTATCTGTCTGATGACGAGCTTCTGGATACCGAAGGTGGCTTCACCGGATGGGACGCAGGGGCGGAAGAAACGCTGGAACAGGCGCTTGCGGAAGAACGTCTGGCCGAGCTGGAAAATGAGCTGGAGCAGGACGAGCATCCCATCGACTATGAAGCAGAGCTGGAGGACGAGGAAGAAGAAGCCGCCCCGGTCAGCGAAAAGCGGCTGAAACGGGAGATTCGGGCGGAAGCTGTGCGGCGGCTGGAGGAAGCGGCCCGCACCGAAAAGGACTTTCAGGTTGTTGTAGGGGAATGGAACAAGCTGGACCGAAACCGGGAACGCCGGGAACGGGACCATGAAAACCTTCGTGGTGATGTGCCGCTGGAATATCAGGCGGTGCCGGAACCGAAGCTCATTCCCCGCTGGATGAACAACCCCGCATACCGGCAGCTAATGGCTGGAAACTTTCTGGACATCCTGTTTGACTGCCCTTATGAGATGCACAACCTGACCGCCGATCCCTTTATTTCCCGCATGGTGGAAGAACTGAGCGAGGAACACAAGGAGGTTTTGTATTTTCTCTCTTTGCGGCTGTACAGCACCACCCGGCTTGCCGCTGTTCGTGGGCAGTCTGATCGCAATATCCGCAAGCTGCGGAAAACCATCCACAAAAAATTGCAGCGCCAGATGTATGACCATCTGTGCAGCAAGCAGGAGCATGGCGGCAGCCTGACCTTGCGGGAGCGCCAGTTTTTAGAGGAATACTCGAAAATCGCAAGGAAACAGGGCAAGAATGCCGTGATCCGGCGGGAGAACAAGACCAAGCGCAGAAAAAAGAAAAACCGCCCCTGATCATTGGGACGATTAAGGAGAAAGGGCGTGTATGATGAAAAATTTATTTGAACAGTCCCGTTCCCATTGGGTGCGGTACGATCACTACGAGCTGAAAACGGCGGAAGATGGAAAGCGATACATCACCCCCGGCAAGAGCGCAAAGCCGGATGTCTACAATCCGCTGAAAGAGGTCCCCAACATTGTGCTGGATGCGCTGAATGTGGGGATGCTGATGATGGGGCGCAAGCCGGAAGCAGAAGTGGAAAAGGCGATCATGGAGTTTATCACCCGGTACGGCCTGCTGGGGCTGATGACCGCTCTGCCCACCACGCCGTCCTTTATGGACTATGAGGCGGTGTACCTGCCCAAAAACCACTTCATTAAGGAAGAATCCATGGCGACGGACAAATACCTGTCCCTGTTTTATCCTTTTGACCAGCTGGACTTGGTGAAGAAAGGCATTACATCCACGTGGAATGTGTCCGGTGACCGGACGATGATTGCCCTGACCATGACCTTCATGGACGAGCCGATGGCGAAAAACATGAGCTTCCAGCGGGAATATGCGGAACCCTACGAGTGGGTTGCTCAACAGTTCAAGGACTGGGCCTTTACGCTGAGTACCGCCATTTTGTACTACAATGATTATGACTCCCTTGATGAGGACGCACGGGGGCTGTACCGCAAGGCTATGGCCGCATTTGGCGGGATTGCCCCCACCTACCACATTGAGCTGCTGGATAAGCCTACCATTTACTGGGATTTCCATTCCCTGCTGCTGGGTATCCAGATGATGTTCAGCTTCATGCTGGTGGACGGTGACCAGCCCCTGCGCCTGTGTAAGCACTGCCAGAAGGTGTTCCTGGGCATCCGGTCCAACGCTGCCTTTTGCAGCCCACGGTGCAAGAATCAGTACAATGTCTACAAGAGCCGTTCTAAAAAGGGCGGAAATGAGGAGGAATGATACGCTATGGAAATTCTGAAACTCAGGGAACACAGCGAACTGGCATCGGAGGCCGCAGAGTGGTTTCATTCCAAGTGGGATATTCCAGTTGAAGAATATGCGGGAAGCATACAGGAGTGCTTGACGGGCAAAAGCATTGTTCCGCAGTGGTATGTTGCAGTCGAGAATCAGCAGATTATTGGTGGTATTGGGGTCATCGAAAACGATTTTCATAACCGCAAGGATTTGACGCCAAATGTCTGCGCGGTATATGTTGAGGAAAACTACCGTTGTCAGGGAATTGCAGGAAAGCTGCTGGAATATGTTTGTGAGGATATGCGTTCATTTGGCCTGGAAACCTTATATCTCATTACAGACCACACAGGCTTCTATGAGCGCTACGGATGGAAGTTCCTGTGTATGGCGCAGGGCGATGGTGAGGTAGATTTGTCGAGGATGTATGTTTATGATTTGAAATAGAAACGGTTATCGTTAAAAATTAGACATTTGGAGAGACCCGATAAATCATTTTGCGTTCGATTGGAGCGGCATTTATTGGAATCCAGAATTTGAAAATAAAGTAAACACCAAAGGGAGCTGCATGGATAATAGAAATGGAGATTATATATAAAAACTTACAAGAGAATGAGATAAGCCGAGAGCTATTTAGACATTTTGTACGGCATCAAACTGTTGTTAAATGTAGGCGAAAAGAAAACGGAAAATGGATTATCAAAGATGATCCGTTTATTGACGATTGGAGCGAAGCGGATTATAAATTCCTGGTTTCCTGCCTGAGAAACACAGCAGCAACAGGTGGATTGGTATATGCTGCTTTCTGCGAAGGGGTGTTGAAAGGTTTCGTGTCAGTTGAACCGAAACTTTTTGGGGGAAATCACAGATACCTTGACCTCTCAAGTATCCATGTGTCAGAGGATATACGAGGAAAAGGGGTTGGCACTGCACTGTTTCGAGCAGCGAAAGAATGGGCAAAGGCACATGGAGCAAAAAAGTTGTACATCTCAGCCCATTCAGCCGTTGAAAGCCAGGCATTCTATCACAAAATGGGCTGTGCAGAGGCGGCTGTCTACAATCAGTCTCATGTAGAAGCCGAGCCGTATGACTGCCAGTTGGAATGTAAAGTATGTGAGGATGACAGTTGATGAAAATAAGCAAAATTGAGGATAATAAAAAGAGATACATGAGCCTGCTTTTTCTTGCGGACGAGCAGGAAGATATGATCGACCGGTATCTTGAAAAAGGTACGATGTATGTTTTGGAGGAAAATGGCGTAAAAGCGGAATGTGTTGTTACTGACGAAGGCAGCAAAGTTCTTGAAATCAAGAATATTGCTGTTCTGCCGGAATGCCAGCGCATGGGCTACGGAAAACGGATGATTGAGTTTATAGAGCAGACATACCGTGATAATTTTCGTATTCTTCGTGTGGGGACGGGTGACAGTCAGCTGACGCTCCCTTTTTATAAGAAATGCGGTTTTATAGAAAGCCATCGTATCAAAAACTTTTTCACGGACAATTATGATCATCCTATCTTTGAATGCGGCGTTCAGCTTATTGATATGGTATATTTGGAAAAGAACTTACTATGGGAATCCAATACGATTCATCGAAAGAAGTAAATGGAATACCTGGCATTTTGTAAATGAATTACAAAATACAATCCAAACTTACCAAAACGATATGGAGGTGACGAGGAATGAGCGAGGAACAGGGGCTGACCCCGTATGAAACCAGAGAAATCCTCTTTTACAAGACCGAAAACGGAGAGGTGCGGGTGGAAATCCTGCTCTTTCAGGAAAATCTCTGGCTGACGCAGGCAAAAATGGCAGAGCTGTTCGAGGTACAGAAAGCGGCTATTTCCAAGCATCTGAAAAACATTTTTGAATCCGGCGAACTGAGCGAGGATTCAGTTGTTTCCAAAATGGAAACAACTGCGGCGGACGGAAAACGGTATCAGACCAACT
>NZ_JACLZC010000114.1 GCF_016901735.1 Pseudoflavonifractor phocaeensis
AAGAAAATCAAAGCCGCCGAGAGAAAGCGGAAACAAAGGCAGAGATGTCACGCTTTAGAGCCTTTCAAACCCGCATAAATCAAGGCTTTTTTCGTGGGTGTCAAAGGGTGTGCGATACATTTATCCTTTTCCCCCGGAAACGACGTTCTAAATGCGTACAAACGCCCCAAATCCACCCAAAGGAGGAACCATGTCAGACAACCGAAAATACTACTACCTCAAGCTGAAAGAGAATTACTTTGACGAGGACGCTATCGTGCTGCTGGAAAGTATGCAGGACGGTATCCTCTATTCCAACATTCTCTTGAAACTGTACTTGAAATCGCTGAAAAACGGCGGGAAGTTGCAGCTTGATGAAAATATCCCCTACACCGCGCAGATGATTGCCACCATTACCCGCCAGCAAGTCTGCACCGTAGAGCGAGCCTTGCAGATTTTTATGAAGCTGGGGCTTGTGGAGCCGCTGCCAAGCGGTGCGCTGTATATGAGCAACATTGAACTGCTGATCGGCCAATCCTCTACCGAGGGGGAGCGAAAACGGCGGGCAAGGCTGGCTTTGCAGGAGCAAAAAGCCTTGCCAAAGGCCGGGGCGGACAAATGTCCACCATATCAAGCGGACATTTGTCCACCAGAGATAGAGAAAGAGATAGAGATAGAAAAAGAGAGAGAGCGAGAGTTAGATACGGGACAACCCGCCCGCGCCGCCTATGGCCGGTATGAAAATGTCTTTCTTTCGCAATCAGAACTGGACGGGCTGAAAGCAGACCTGCCCGGCAAATGGAACTACTACATTGACCGGCTATCCTGCCATATCGCGTCCAGCGGCAAGCGATACCGCAGCCATGCCGCCACAATCTACAAATGGGCGCAGGAGGACGCAGCCAAGAAAGCCCCGAAAAAGGGCATACCAGACTACTCATGCAAGGAGGGCGAGAGTTTATGAAGAACGAAATCAACGCTGTTTTGGAGAACATGACGACCACCGCCCCGGAGCGGTCGGACTACACCGGCGGGGACGGTTTACTGTACTGCGGCAAGTGCCGCAAGCCGAAAGAAGCGTATTTTGCGCCGGATAAGGCCGCTATCTTCGGGCGCGACCGCCACCCGGCAGAGTGCGACTGCCAGAGAGCCGCCCGCGAGGAACGGGAGGCCGCCGAGAAGCGGCGCAGGCACCTTGACACCGTGGAGGAACTGAAACGCCGAGGCTTTACCGACCCCACCATGCGGGACTGGACTTTTGAGAACGACAACGGCAGGAACCCGCAGGCCGGGATTGCCCGCCGGTATGTGGAACACTGGGAGGATATGCGAGCCGACAATATCGGCTGCCTGTTCTGGGGCGGCGTGGGAACCGGGAAAAGCTACCTTGCGGGCTGTATCGCAAACGCCCTCATGGAGAAAGAAATCCCCGTCCACATGACGAACTTTGCCCTTATCCTCAATGACCTTGCCGCCAGCTTTGAGAACCGCAACGAGTACATTTCCCGCCTTTGCCGCTATCCGCTGCTTATCCTTGACGACTTCGGCATGGAGCGCGGCACCGAGTACGGGCTGGAACAGGTTTTCAATGTGATTGACAGCCGTTACCGCAGCGGCAAGCCGCTGATCGTCACGACCAACCTCACGCTGGACGACCTGCGGAACCCGGAGGACACCGCCCATTCCCGGATTTATGACCGCCTGCTTTCCATGTGCGTCCCGGTACGCTTTACCGGCGACAATTTCCGGCAGGAAGCCGCGCAGCGGAAAATGGAGAGCATGAAAGTGCTAATGGGGTCCCCACAAAGCCGCAAGGCTTTGCGGGGAGAGGAGGAGCAAGGGAGCGAGCGAAGTTTTCCGCTTCAGAGGGAAACGAAGCAGAGTGGACTTTGCGACGACGAGATTACCGACTGAAAGGAGTATTGCCTATGACAGATAACAAGCAGCACGACACCCGCACTACCCGCCGCCCCGACTGCGTGACGGAAATCCGCATGGGCAATTCCGTCCTTGTCGTGTCAGGCTATTTCAAGAAAGACACCACGACCACCACCGCCGACAAAATGGCGCGGGTACTGGAAGCGGAAGCCGCTGCTACACAAAAACCGGTAATTTGACAAACCATAAAGAAGCAGATTTTACACTTTTGCCGCTATACAGCCCCCGCTATTCCGTGGTACAATAAAGCTACGGAATAGTGGGGCTGGCTGTCGGAAACGGAGGATTTTATGTTAAGACAAGCCACCCAAAACCTCATTACCGCCCTTTATCCGAGATTGTCCCATGAGGACGAGTTGCAAGGCGAGAGCAATTCCATATCGAACCATGATGTAATGTATAGAGGGTGGAATACACCAAAAAACATTACATCATGACTGACGGCTCATTTATGGCGAATGAAAAGACAGTTATGATAAAGGAGGGATGCCCTCAAACCTACCGTAACTGTCAACCACATTCCCACGAAAGGAGCCTTGTATGGAACTGACTTACACCCAATGCGGCGACTATCTCATTCCCAACCTTGTGTTATCGGACACCAAAGAGTACCATATCGGGAAATGTGGCCGGTTGCGCCGTGCCTACTTAAAAGAACACCGGCCCATTCTGTATACCGATCTCATTGTCACTGAAAAGCTGTTTCCCCATTTGGAGGAAATCGACACCGCCTGCCGGGAGCGGCTGGAAATCATCGAAAATGCCATGATGCAGCAAGAGGGTGTCACAGAAGCCCTGAAAGCTGCCGACCAGATGGCATGGGTGCGCTCCATGAACTCCATCCACAACAGAGCCGAGGAAATCGTCCTGGCTGAGCTGGTCTACTGTTGAGGGAGGGAACGCTATGATTTTGGAAGCCATGTATAACGGAGAGTTTTATCCCTGTGAAACCGTTGTTCCCACGTCCCCGGAATACCGCAAGGCAGTCCAAACCTGTGCGGCGTTGATGGAGCAGCTATCCCAGCGGCTCAGCAAAGAGGACTATGCGCTGGTGAAAGAACTCCGGGCGCAGAACGCTATCGCCCAGTGCGAGGAAGGCGAGAGCCACTTCAAGTATGGCTTTTCTGCAGGGCTGATTGTCCAGCAGGAAGCCCATGAACATCTGCTAAATAAGAAGTAGCAAGAACCCATAGTCCGCCTGAACAGTAATTCCTCGGTTCAGGCGGACTTGTCATTGTTGGGTGGATTTGTTCACAGTCTTATGATAAACTTTAACATGATAACGAGATTTATAAACTTAGGAGGTTTCTATGCATATCAGAAAAGAAACTGCAACAGATTATGAGATCGTATATTCCGTTGTAAAACGTGCCTTTGAAAATGCCGAACACGCCGATGGAAACGAGCAGGATTTGGTAAATGCCCTGCGGAAAGGAGATGCTTTCATCCCTGAGTTGTCGCTGGTTGCTGAAGCGGACGGGAAAATTGTAGGTCATATCATGTTTACAAGAGCGACGGTTGACGGAAAGCCTGTTCTGGCGTTAGCCCCGCTGTCTGTCTTGCCGGAGTATCAGCGAAAAGGGATTGGAAAAGCCCTGATCCAAGAAGGACACAAAATTGCAAAAGAACTGGGCTATACCCATGCCATCGTTTTAGGAAGCGAAAAATACTATCCCAAGTCAGGATATTCCCCCGCAGAAGGTTTCGGGATAAAAGCCCCCTTTGATGCACCCAGCGAAAACTTTATGGCCTGTGTATTAAGCGAAACAGACGTTGAAATTCATGGAACGATCAAATATGCTCCAGAGTTTGGCATTGAATGATACCATTTTCTCCTGAGATGGGGTACGGCGCAAAAATCAATATGAACCGAAAAAGCCCACGCAGCCGGAAAGAGAACCGGAGGCGTGGGCTTTCTGTGTATATGGTTATTCTGTCAGGGCATCCGAAGTTTCCGCAACCAGCCGGTCAAAGTCGCTCTGATAGGTCCGATCCTGCAAAACCCGGAACTTTTCAAACTCTTTCTCGGCAAAGGCTTTGGCAATGGCGGCGGTCACCTTGCCCTTATCATGCAGAATATCTTCCTCGTTGAACTGTAAAAATGCGTCAA
>NZ_JACLZC010000115.1 GCF_016901735.1 Pseudoflavonifractor phocaeensis
CTTTTTGAATTCTGGTGTGTATCGTTTGTTTGCTATCCCTTTTGGCATAATAAAGCACCCCACTTGTTATCCAGTATATCATACTGTCTAACAAATGGGGTGCAGTTCAATGCTACTCCCGGACTATTTAGGACTGTAAAGCTGTTAGTTGATGTTTATAAGACTATCCTTGTGGAACGCCATTGAGCGCATTCTCGATAGTTTCAAAAAATGAAGTTTTATCTTCTTCCGTCAAACATTGTGTGCACCATTCTTCCGTCAATGTTGACCATACAGAATCGCTACTTTTTCTAAGTCGATCTCCAATGTAAGTTGTCCAATCGTGATGATCCGGTAGTAAAATTGCGTCGTCAAGAATTTTGAATAGGCTCCCTGCACCAATACCAAACCTTCCATCAAGTTGGCCCCAGTTAATTGATTTCAAATCAGTAAGAATCTGCTTTTCAGGTGCTTTATCACCAGGTAATGCAAAACACTGTGGGAAATCTACTCTCTTATCACCATCTACAATAGCAATGCTCTTATTGGGAAGTTTGTTTCTCCTTCCGAGATTGCCTAAGGTTCCCACAACATCGCAGCTACCTACTGGGCATACCTTGATTTTAGTACAATATTCATAGTACTTGTCTGGCTTCTGTTTTAATATTTCTAAAAAAAGCACGGCGGCCTCGTTGTCTTCCATATACACATATAACTCCGGATGTGCAACATCATCAATGGAAGACAGCGCAAATTCTGGAGATACATTATAAAGAATTTCTTTTCTATCTGATAGACGTGTCAACATGATACGAGCAACAGCCGGGAGTTCCTCAAGAACAAAAGGACTATGCGTAGATAAAATAATTTGTAATTTCTTGGATCGCGATAAGGTTAAGAGATGCCTAATAAATCTACGCTGTGCTTGAGGGTGTAATGAATTTTCGACTTCATCAATAACAAGCAAAGAGTACTGCGGAATTGATTGCAATAGCTTAAACATATCCATCATGGCATCTTCGCCAGCGCCTTGATGGAATTGAGATATTTCCCCACCCTCTTTTGTAAGTAGGCCAACTTCGCGTACGGCATTAATATCTGTGGCGGTAAAGCGTGCGCGGGTGTAGCTTTGTCCTAAAACATAGGATAAAGCTTGTAAACTATTCTCATCAAGTTCAGTTCTGTCTCCAACTTCTTCACTGGCCATTTTCGCAATTTTCGCATAACCAGCTGTTGCATCAAGGGGTAAAGTGCGCGATATATCTAAGAAATACACATTTCTTTCAGGCTTCTTTTGTTTAGGGGAAAATCCCCAGTCATTCGTTTTTCTCCAGCGAAGCGCCCGAGTATTGTTGCCTTCTCGTATCTTATAAGTAATAGTTGCACCTGCAAGTCCATCTGCATCCCATTGAGTTTTTAGAAACATATTGGATGGATAAAAGTCGTTACCTACTTTATTTTTATAAGCACATATAGCGGCTTTCAAATATGTGCTTTTGCCAATTCCATTTTCGCCTACTATTGCGACAACAGGAAACCTAAATTCAAGCTCTTGACCATTCCAACCATGAATATTCTCGATTTTTATTGAATTCAGAAATTGCTTCCATTCGCCAGTTCCATGCGCAAATTGTCGCATGATTTCTTGTATTTCACCCATTATGTGCACTTTCTTTCTAATCTATATAAACGATTTGCTTTGTACTCAAAAATCTTCCAATTATGATTAGTATATCATAGTTACTCTTTCTTCACAAGAAATTAGACATCCTTGTGCCTCGATTTTTTCAGAGGTACAATTATCATAGAAGCACAAACCCAGCAGATTTTACGGGAGGTAGCTGATATGATCGTTCTCAAAATCCTTGCCGCCCCCTTTGTGGTGGCGCTGACCCTGCTCGTTGCCATCGTGTCGTTTCTCTATTGCGTGGCTTCTGCGCTGTGTCATATAGGCTGCGTGGTGCTGACCCTGCTGGCCCTTGTCCTGTTCATCGGCGGCCAGACGCTGGGCGGCGTGGTGTTCCTTGTACTGGCGTTTCTCGTTTCGCCCTTTGGCATCCCAGCCATCGCTGACTGGCTTATGGGACAGGCTCTACTCGCTGAAATACTCCTTGCGGGATTTCATCACAGGCTAATACTGCGGGACAACTTGTCCCAAAGTCCGAGCGGCGGCTGGCAACAGCCGCCGTTTGTCGTATCGAAAGGAGGGCTGCCTACGGCCACAACCTATTTTAAGAAGCACAAGATCAGCAAGGGGGAAACCGTTGCCCAATCCTTGAAAGAGCGGTTTGACTATGGGCAAAACCCGGACAAGACGCAGAACGGCGAATTGATTTCCTCCTACGAGTGCGACTACATGACCGCCGATGCGGAGTTCCTGCTCTCCAAAGCCAAGTACAAGGCCGCCACGGGCCGGGAACAGCGGCGGGATGCCGATGTGCTTTGCTATCAGATCCGCCAGTCATTCAAGCCGGGAGAGATCACCCCGGAGGAGGCAAACCGGGTGGGCTATGAAACAGCGATGCGCTGGACAAAGGGCAAGTATGCCTTTTTCGTCGCCACCCATACAGACCGCCAGCACATTCATAACCACATCTACTACAACTCCACTTCGCTGGATTGCTCCCACAAGTTCCGGGATTTCATCGGCTCGGCCCGGGCGGTGCGGCGGCTCTCTGACCGGGTGTGCCTGGAAAATGACCTGTCCGTGATCATCAGCCCCAAGCTCCATAGCAAGGGACGCTTTCTCCACTACGGGGCGTGGCTGGGGACGGAGCGCCAGACTTCCTACAAGGAATGGCTGCGGGCGGCCATCTGCAATGCCCTTGCAAAAGGCCCAGATAGTTTTGACGCCTTTTTACGGCTCATGGAGGAGTCCGGCTATGCGGTCAAGCGGGGGCGTGGCGGTGCGATCTCGTTCCTTGTGCCAGGGCAGCAGCGGGCCACCCGGCTCCGCTCGTCCACCCTCGGGGAAGGCTTTGATCCCGGGGACATCCGGGATGTAATTGCGGGCAAGCGCCCCATGCCGAAGCTGGACGCTCCGGCCCCCGCTGTGCCCAGGCGTGTCGATCTGATCGTGGATATACAGGAGCGGCTACGCTCCGGGAAAGGCCCGGCCTATGAGCGGTGGGCCAAGGTGTATAACCTCAAACAGATGGCCGCTGCGCTGCAATTTATGCAGGAGCATCAGATCAGCGAATATGACCAGCTCACCACCGAGGCCGAGGCTGCGTCCACCCGTTTCCATGCGCTGACGGAACTGCTCCGGCAGACCGAGGCTGACCTTGCCTATACTTCCGAGCTCATGGGGGCCGTGGTACAATACGCCAAGACCCGGCCCGTGTTTGACGAGTACAAGGCGGCCAAGTATAGCAAGAGATTTCTGGCCCAGCATGAGGCGGAGCTGGCGGACTACCGGGCGGCCAAGGCTGCTTTGAACGATCTGCTGGATGGGGCCAAACTGCCCAAGATGGCCCAATTAAAAGAAAAGCGCCGCAAGCTGGCGGCGGAGAAAAAGGCCCTGTACGCCAAGTACCGGGCCGCCCAACAGGAAATGCGGAAGGCCGTGGCGGTCAAGACCAACATTGATTATCTGCTGGGCGTGACGGACGGGCGCAAGAATAAGGAACAGGAGCGGTAGCGACGGTGACGCAGGCAATTTACTTTGGGACATTTTGTCCCGAAGCGCCGGGTTTGGGGAGGCTCCCCAACAAGCGTTTTTGCGGCCCTCTCGGGCTGCAAAAATAGCAAGTGTGGCCACACTTGCCCTGCTTGCCGTTAGTGCGCAGCCCCCAAAACAGCGCAAAAAAAACGGAGGTGCGTGTTTCTCTTGAACTGCACCCCATTTGTTAGACAGTATGGTATACTGAATAACAAGTGGGGTGCTTTATTATGCCAAAAGGGATACCAAACAAACGATACACACCAGAATTTAAAAAG
>NZ_JACLZC010000116.1 GCF_016901735.1 Pseudoflavonifractor phocaeensis
CATACCAGCCGTTGAAGGTAAAGCTGCCGTGTACAGGGTCGGCGGGCTTGGCCACGGTGCCGTTTTCGGCCACGGACTGGCTGTCCACGGAGGAGCCGCCGTTGGTCTCAAAGGTGACCTCATAAGTCACGATAGGGATCTCCTCGGTTTTGGTGGCGCCGCACAGGCAGACGTAGATCTTGGCGGTGTCGGTTTCTTCCTGGAGTGTCCAGACGTGGTCGGCCACATCCAGCTTTTCCGCACAGCCGGTACACTGGTGCCAATGCTGGAGGTCGTCATAGCTCCAGACATCGCTGGGGGTGTGCTCCACATGGCCGGTGGCGGGAACCAGAATATAACCGCATTCGGTGCAGGTCTGAGGCTCGGTCTCGGTGGCCTCCGGGCCGGGGATGTGGGCCAGAATTTCGTCAGCTGTGCCGCAGCGGGTACAGACATGCCAGTGGCCGGTCTCATCGCTGGTCCAGGTTTCGGCAAAGTCATGGTCCAGCGCGGGGATCACGGTGTCAGCCTGGTCGATCTCTTCCACGCCTTCCCCGTCGGTAAAGTACTTGCCGCAGCCTTCGCAGTACCAGTAGGCGCTGTTGCCGCTTTCGGTACAGGTGGCCGCTACGGCCTCGGTCTTGACCATGCTGTGGACGTGAGGCGCTTCGCCGTCCAGGGTGACGGTGACAGCGGCGGTCATTCCGTCGGGTACCTCCACGCCGGGGATGGCGGTGAGCGCGCCGGTGATGGTCTGCTCCCCTGCCTGACCGGCCTGATAGCCGTCGGCGTTCCAGGTGACGGCCAGAGCGGTGGACACATCGCCGTCCAGGGTGACCTCCACGGTTTCGGGCAGGTCCAGGGCGTCAAAGGGGACGCCAACCTCGGCGGAAATACCGGCGGGATCGGTGACCGCAGTCACAGTCAGGGCGGGGGACTGGACATAGCCGGTGGAGTTGATCCAGAAGCCGTCGGCAGTGCCGCTCTGGAGGGAGATGCGGACATAGCGGGCAAGGCCGGTGAGGGTGTCGGCGGTGGTGAGGGCAGCCTCGCTGCCTGCCATGTGGTCCACGGCGGTGGTCCAGTGGACGCCGTCGGTGGAGAGATCGATGGTATAGGCGTGGGAGGTATCGGTGTTCCAGGTCAGATCCACCCGGCTGATCTGGTAGAGGCCGCCGGCGTCAAACTGCCAGGCGGGCGCCGGGTCGTCGGCGGCGGGGACCCAGTATTTGGCGGGGTCGCCGTCGTTGCCGTAGGCGGGGTCGGAGCCGTCGGCGGAGGAGGTGGCGGAGGCCGGCGCGCCGTAGTCCAGCCGGACCGCGTCGCCCATGGGCTTGCCGATGGCCACAAACTCGGCGATCTCAGCCCATTGGTTGGTGCCGTCGGGCTTGGTGGCCCAGAGGTCGCTGACCCGGAGATAGCGGGCGGAGGCGCTTACGTCCACGGCGGCGGTGACGTTGGGGGTGTTGTCCTGCTGGTCACGGTCGGACCAGGAGCCGATGTCGGTCCAGGACTGGCCGTCCAGCGAGCTCTGGAGGGTGAAGGAGTGGCGGATGGGGATACCGCCGGTGTCGCCGGGGGAGGCCCAGGCGAAGGAGAGGGAGATCTGGCTGACCGAATACACCGCGCCCAGATCCACCTGGAACCAGGCGGGGCTCATTTTGCCCGAGTTCCAGAAGGTGGCGGCATCGCCGTCCACGGCCAGGGCGGCGCTGCTGCTGGCCTGTACCGAGCTGGCGGAGGCGTTTTTGCCCAGGGCCACGTTGTTGGAAGTGCCGGTGCCGCTGACCTCCCGGAGGCAGGGCCAGATGTTGCTGGCGGGACAGTTGAGGTAAATACGGACGTACCGTCCCTCCTGGCCCACGGTCACGGTGGCCCGGCCGTTGGTCTCAGTGAGGGTCTCGTGCTGGCTCAGGTCATAGCCGGTAAAATCGGGATCGTCGGAGACGGCCACCTGGAACTGGTAGTTGCCCGCCATGTCAAAGACGATTTCCATTTCCTCCACGGTGTATACCGCGCCCAGGTCTGCCTGCCACCAGTGCTGGCCGTTGAGGGTGTTGTCGCTGGTGTCGGTGATGGCGGCGCACCACTTGGTGCTTTCGTCGCCGTCGTTGGCGTACTCCGCCTTTTCGGCGTTGGATTGGCCGTCCCGGTTGACCGAGCTGGCGGTGGCGGCCTTGTTGAGGAAGATGTTCACCGGTTCCTCAGGGGGTTCGGGGTGGACAAAGCCGGTCTCGTCGGCGTCGCCGCCGGTGGGAACAGCGGGCAGGCCGTCCACCGTCTGGGTGGGGATGGTGATGGTACAGCTTTCCAGACCGTCGGCGGAGGCGGTGAGGGTGATGTCGCCCTCGCCCCGGGTGGAGCGGACCCACACGGCCCACTGACCGCCCCGGACGGCCACGGCCTTCTCGCCGATGACAAAGCCGGGTCCGTCGGTGGTAAAGGTAATGGTGTCGTCGGCGGTGTTGACCACAGTGCCGTTTTCGTCCTTCACGTCCACCCACACCAGCTTGGCGGAGCTGCCGTCCAGCTTGAGGGGGTTGTCATCCTCAGCGGTGAGGGTAATCTGGGAGGGAGTACCGGGGGCGCTGCGGGTAAATTCCGCTACAGGCGCGCCGTCCAGATAGGCCACGGCCTTCAGGGTACCCTCGCCGGGGGTATAGGCGGACAGGTCAAAGGTGAAGGGGGGATGGGCCAGATTCTCGGTGCTCACATAAGCGCCGGAGTCGGCGGTGGGATAGCCGGTGGGATTGTCGGTATCGCCGTGAGGCGCCCACATCAGGGTATCGGGGGTCTGACGGGCGATGAGCGTACCGTCCAGATAGAGCGCCACTTCGTCGCAGTTGCTGAAAATGCGGACCTGATCGGGGGAGTCGTCGGCCCAGGTGTTGGCGATAAAGACCATGGGGCCGCTGTCCAGGCCGTACTTGCTCAGGTCCACGGTGGGGTCGGTCTGGCTCTGGAAGAAGTAAGCGCCGAATTTGGGGATACGGGCCACGTCCACCACGCCGCAGAAGGTGAGCTTGTCCACGTCAAAGCCGGCGTAGTCGGCGTAATCCCAATAGGCGGTGGCGCCGTACCAGCTCTGGCCCCGGTTGAAGGCGAAGGAGGACTGGATGTTGTCGCACTGGACGAGCATCCCTTCGTCGCCGCCCTTGGCGTCGGAATAGTGCTGGGGCTCCCGGGTGACCCGGGTGGTGGAGTCAAAGCCGCCGAAGTTCCAGTCGCCGTACTCGCTGACCACCACCGGCTTCTCGCCGTATCGGGCGGCGTCTCCCACCACGTCGGCCTGGGGCGTGCCCACGCCGATGTCAAAGATGTTCCAATTGGTCCAGCCGCTGGTGTAGGCTTTGGAGTCGCCCACCTCGGGGTACTCCTCCTTCACCAAATCGTGCATATTCTGGGCCCACTGGGCGGTGTAGCCGCTCTCGTTGAGGCTGGGCTCCCAGGCCACCACGGAGCAGTGGTTGCGGTTGACCCGGATCTGGTCCCGCATCTGCTCATAGGTGTTGTTCTTGAAGGCGTCGGTGTTGGAGAAATTCTGCCAGCCGGCCAGACAGTCCAGCACCGCCACACCGTACCGGTCGCAGGCTTCGTAGAAGGCGGGGTCGTGGGGGTAATGGCTCATGCGGATAAAATTGAAGCCATATTCCCGCAGCCGCTTGATCTCGGCAAAGATGGCGTCGTTGCTCTGGGCGTTGCCCAGCATGTAGGTCTCCGAGTGGAGGTTGACGCCCACCAGCTCCACCCACTCATCGTTGATGTAGCAGCCGTCCCGCTTCCATTCCACCTTGCGGATGCCGTAGGTGGTGTCCACCGTGTCTTTGACCGCCCCGTCCATGAGGAGGGTGGTGCGGACGGTGTAGAGCTC
>NZ_JACLZC010000117.1 GCF_016901735.1 Pseudoflavonifractor phocaeensis
GTGCTCTTCACTTACGTGACGCAACATACTGCTGTTCTCTTGGGCAATTCGTCCACGTTGAACAAACGGGGTGAAAATCCACCAAGGTGCAACCGGACTACGCCTGCTGTCTTCAGTTTAGCAAATCCTTCGGTTAACGCACAGACTATATTTTCATTCTCAGCTGTGATGGCATTTCATGAGGCGTTGAAAACTGAATGAACAGCAAACCATATGCACCGCAGTCCTACACCAGAAAGGACAAGGTGCAATCATGGAAAAAAGCAAACGAGTATACTGCCTCTATCGAGTCTCTACCAAAGGACAGGTAGAAAAAGATGATATCCCGATGCAGAAACAATACTGCCGTGAATTTGCGGAGAGCCAGGGATGGACGATCATCAAAGAATTTGCGGAAAAAGGTGTCTCGGGTTTCAAGGTGGCTGCTGCTGACCGCGACGCGATTCAGGAGATCCGTCAGGATGCCGAGGAACGGAAGTTTGACATCCTGCTGGTGTTCATGTTCGACCGCCTGGGACGGAGAGATGATGAGACGCCCTTCGTGGTGGAGTGGTTCATCCGCAACGGAATCGAAGTGTGGAGCGCAATGGAAGGGCAGCAGAAGATGGACGATCATATCGACAAACTGCTGAACTACATCCGTTACTGGCAGGCCTCCGGTGAGAGCCTCAAAACCTCTGCCCGAACAAAGACACGCCTTTCGCAAATTGTGCAGGAGGGGAGGTTCCGCGGCGGGATCGTTCCCTATGGATACCGCCTGGAAAAGCAGGGGCGCTTCAATAAAAAGAATCACGAAGTCAACGAGATTCTGATTGACCCGGATGAAGCTGCGGTGGTGCGCATCATCTTTGAAAAATATGTCTATGAGGGGTTTGGCGCACAGCGGTTGTCCCGGTGGCTATATAACAACGGCTATCTCAACCGAAAGGGGACCAACTTCGCCAATACCACCATCATCAAAATGCTGAAGAACATCATGTATGTGGGCATTCTGCGCAGTGGGGAAACACGCTCAGAAATCTTTCCAGAGCTGCAAATCGTTCCTCTGGATCTGTATGAGCGAGCACAGGAGTTGATGGAGGCCAGGACAATGCACCACAATGAGGTGCCCTTTAACTCCAAGGGGAAGGCGCTGCTCTCCGGGATGGTCTACTGCGCCCACTGTGGTTCCAAGCTGGTGTTGACCACCAGCAGCGGCAGACGCGCCAAGGGCGAACCCAAACGGGAAACCCGCATCCGTTACGCCTGCCACTATAAGATCCGCCATCCGCAGGACTGTGACGGTCAGACAGGCTATTCCGGCGAGAAACTGGACGGCATCGTTGATAAGATCGTCATTCGGCTTTTTGAACGGATGAAGACTGCCCCCAGGAGCCAGCTCATTCAAAAGCAACGTGAGAAGGAACTTCAACTGGCAAACAGTTCGGTGGCCAATCTGGAGAAGCTCCATGCCGCCGCAGAACGGGAGCTGGAGAGCTACAAGAAAGAGATCATCAAAACCATCAATGGGACTGGCAGTTTTGGAGCGGACATCCTCGGCGAGATGATAGAGGACACCCGAAGCAAACTGGCGGCGCTGGCACAGGAATTGGAACAGGCCAAGGAAAAAGCGGCTGATCTGAAGAGCTCTGCCGTTGCCGTCCAAAAGGAGTATGACAAGATTATGTCCTGGGCCGACCTGTATGCGGGGAGTAGTATCGAGGGAAAGAAGATGATCCTGCGGCAGCTCATTGAGCGGGTGAATATCGGGAGGAACTTTGAAATCGAAGTGGAATTCAAAATCAGTGTCACACAGTTCTTCGACTTCCTGCATCCGGAAGGGGACAAGAGTGTGTACTATCGTGCATCCTGAAAGCATGAAAAAACTCGGGAGATCTCAAAACAAGATCTCCCGAGTGTGGTGGACCTAATCGGGATCGAACCGACGACCTTACGGATGCGAACCGTACGCTCTCCCAGCTGAGCTATAGGCCCATACTTATCTGCAATTGCCCGGGCAACGCCTGAGCAGTTAGTATTATAGCACAGATTTACCAAAAGTAAAGACCTATTTTGAAAAATTTCAAAAGTCGTATTGCTAAATTGAAGGAAATGTTGTATGATAACAAATACGAGCTTTCCGCGGCGCCGGGCTTTGGGTCCGGCCCACGGCAAGGCCGCACTAGTCGGGGAGTTAGCGGTGCCCTGTACCTGCAACCCGCTACAGCAGGGATGAATCCCGGCCCCCGGAGCTACGTTGTGTCGTCTGACCCCGGTAAGCAGCGATGATGGATCGGTCCCGCGCAACGGGGCCCCGTGAACCGTGTCAGGCGGGGAACCGAGCAGCACTAAGCGGATCTCCTCGTGTGCCGCGGGGGCGCCGCTCCTGAGCCGGCTGCCTGGGTAACGGATATAACGGAGTTTTCAAAGGCCGGTGTGCGGTCTTGCCCTGTGCCGGACATGGCGGGCGTAAACAAGAGGAGCGAGGTTGAGGGGGTGTATCCCGCATCCTCCGCTCCTTTTTTTCTTCCCCGGCCGGCGGGAGGGCTCTTCCCTTTTTTGATTTGGTCATTACTTTTTTCGGGAGGTGGGCTCCGTGTATCAGGCATTATACCGCAAATGGCGGCCCCGCACCTTTGACGACGTGGTGGGGCAGGCCCATATTACCGACACCCTCAAGCGCCAGGTGGCCACAGGCCGCCTCTCTCACGCCTATCTGTTCACCGGCACCCGCGGCACCGGCAAAACCTCCTGCGCCAAGATCCTGGCCCGGGCGGTCAACTGCGCCCATCCCGTGGACGGCAACCCCTGCAATGCCTGCGCCGCCTGCCTGGGCATTGAAAACGGCTCCATTCTGGACGTACTAGAGCTGGACGCCGCCTCCAACAACGGCGTGGACCACGTCCGCGCCCTCCGGGACGAGGCGGTCTATACTCCCGCCGCCGTGCGCAAACGAGTCTATATCATCGATGAGGTCCATATGCTCTCCACCCAAGCCTTCAACGCCCTGCTGAAGATTCTGGAGGAGCCCCCCGCCCATCTGATGTTTATTCTGGCCACCACCGAGCTCCACAAGGTGCCGGCCACCATTAAGTCCCGCTGTCAGCAGTTCTCCTTCAAGCGCATCCTGCCCGGCGACATCGCCCAGCGCCTGACCACGGTGGCCCAGGCGGAAGGGATTGACCTGAGCCAGGAGGGCGCGGCGCTGCTGGCCCGCCTGGCCGACGGCGGCCTGCGGGACGCCCTCTCCCTGCTGGACCAGTGCGGCAACCCCAGCGGTTCCATCGGCGAACATGAGGTACTGGAAGCCCTGGGTCTGGCCGGCGCGCTGGAGACCGCCGCGCTCATGGAGCAGATCGCCGCCGGAGACAGCGCCGGCGCACTGGAGACCCTGGCCCGGCTCTATGCCAACGGCAAGGACGTGGGCGCCCTGCTGGGCGAGCTGTCCGCCCTTGTGCGGGATCTCCTGCTGCGGGCCACCGCCCCCAAGGGCGGCGCCTCCCTCCTCAGCGGCAGCTATGACGAGGGCACCCTCCGCCGCCTCTCCGGCCAGTGCAGTCCCCAGCGGCTCATGCAGATGCTGGAACGGCTCCAGCGCACCCTGGCCGACCTGCCCCGCAGCGGCAACCGGCGGACCGACGCCGAGCTGTGCCTCCTCTGTCTCAGCGACCCCACGCTGGACCAGAGCGCCGCCGGACTCAGCGCCCGCGTGACCAGGCTGGAGGAGGCCGTCGCCGCCGGCCAGCTCCAGGCCCCCGCTCCGGCCGTGCCGCCGGCCAAAAGCCGGAAGAGCGCCAGGCAGACGGCCGCCGCCCCGCAGACACCCCCAAAAAGCGCCCCGGTCACTCC
>NZ_JACLZC010000118.1 GCF_016901735.1 Pseudoflavonifractor phocaeensis
GCTCTTTTCCCAGAGGTACTGATAGATGTGGGTCTCGTCGGTCAGGCCGGGCGGTGTACTGGGGCGTGGGCAGGACCGGACCCTGGCTGCTGCGCCAGATCAGGATGCCCGCCGCCACCAGAGCGACCGCCGCGGCGGCAAAGGCCAGCAGGGCGGGCAGGTTGCGTTTCATAGGGGGCGTTAAGCTCCTTCCTCAAAAGATGGGATACCGGTCAGGAGAGATCCATTTCCCGGATGCGGTAGACCAGCTTCAAAAAGTTGCGCCGGTATTGGCGGTTAAAGGTGGAGACGATGCGCTCCATAACCATGGTGCTGTCCTCAAAATTGGCGGCGGGCAGGAGGATGACGTACTGGGCGCCGCTGTACCGGGCCACCACGTCGCCCCGCCGCAGGCAGCTGACGATTACGTCCAGCAGCCGGTCCATGGTGGTGTTGAGCACGTTGAGCTCGGGGATGCCGCCGCCGGGGAGGGTGACAGTGATGAGCGCCAGGTGGACGCAGTTGCCGCTGCGGGCGGCCCGCCGGGCCTCCAGGCGGTAGGCTTCCCGGAAGAAGCCGTACTCGCAGACAAAGGCGCCGGGCCGGCTGGCGGTCTCGCGCAGGCTGTTCTGCACCACCTCCAGGTCGGTCTCCAGATCGCCTTCGGTATCCATGATACGGGAATAGAGGGCGCGCAGTTCATCGGAGGGGGTGACGCCCAGATTGCGGTAGAGGATATCGGTGGCCCGCTGGTAGTGCTCCAGGGCGGCGGACTCCTGGCCCTGGGCCACCAGGCCCCGGATAACCAGGATGTAGAGCTCTTCGTCCAGATCGTCCAGCGTCAGGGCCCGTTCCGCGGTCTGGACCATCTCCTGGTATTCACCGTGGGCCTCCAAGAGGGCGGCGTAATCCTTGACGGCCTGGATGTAGAGGGTGTGGTAGCGGGTGGACAGGACCACCAGCCACATATGTCCCCCCTGCTTGGGGAGGAAATCTCCCCGGTAGAGGGCCAGGGCCTGCCGGAAGGCCTCCATCCGTTCCTCGTCGGAGCGCTTGGCGTCCTGCCCCTGCCGGCAGAGCTCCTCAAACCGGTCGGTATCCAGGGTACAGCGTACCGCCGGATTCCAGGCGTAGGCGCCGCGCTGGGAGAGGATGGGGGGCATATCCTGGGGGAAAAGGGGCTCCAGCATGGCCCGCACCCGATAGAGGAGGGTTTTCAGCGCGTTGACGGGGTTGGCGCTGTTTTCGTCCGGCCAGAAGAGGGAAATAAATTCCGACTGGGGGACGGTGCGGTCCCGATGGACGATCAGGTAGCACAATACATTCCACAGCTTTTGCGAGCGGTTGATGTCGTCGGTCAGGGTTTTACCGCTGACCTCCATGCTGAATCCGCCCAGCATATTGACCGAAATGGAAAGTTCCTTGGCCGCGGTGCCGTTCTGTTTCATTGCGCTTCCTCCCATCGCCCCGTCATCCAGCGGCTCTGCCGCTTCAGGTAGCCATAGTATAACATATTCGACTGGAAAGTGGTAGTGTTTTTTGCAATTTATAACCGTTCTGGTTATACAAATTTTGAGGTTGAAAACTGTGAAAACTATAAAATGTAACCGTTCGCTATGGGTAACGGCCTTTGCCTTGACGGGGACGGTGATTTTTGCTAAACTAAGAAGAAAGTCAAGAGGAATCAAACAAGATATGCGGGTATGGCGGAATTGGCAGACGCGCTGGATTTCGGTGCTGTCACCTCAGTGAAGGATTTGATATGGACTTCTGGATGATTGCCCGGCAAGAACTGAACCATGCTTTGCTGGACATTTTTTCGGCATTGGGGCATCTGCAGTACCAGTATGACTGGGTCATTACTGACCATGATCTTTGGTATGCGGCAAACTGCCCGGAGGAAGTTCGCAGGCGCTGGCAGTGGACAGGATTGCTGATGGATGGCACAGAGCTGACCGCGCATCTGTCAGCGGGCTATGTACATTTTACACAGGGGGGTGTCCTCTCTGCAGTGCCAAAAGGTACGCAGCCCTGTGAGGTTTGGAATTATGAGCCATACTGGGAGATCGAAAATTTCGGCTCACCGGAGTATTGTTTCCAGACGCCATTGACCCAGCTGGAGCTGATTTGCTATGATGGGTACGCTTGGGTCCTGATCTGCAAGCCAGACTTTTCAAAGCAGGTAAAAAGGGCCCTCCCCATGGCAAAAACACCCGACGAATTTTACGCCCACTAAAACAAAAAACAGCGGCACGAGTTCCGCGCCGCTCATACGCGCCTGTGATGGAATTGGTAGACATGCGAGATTTAGGTGCTGCCACCTCAGTGAAGAATTTCCTATTAGCCAGGTAAAAGCAGGCATGGCCTGTTTTTATAGATGCGGATCAAGCGTAACGCTCCGCCCCGGGTATCCCCTCCCCGAGTAAAAATAGAGGGAAACTGAATATGCGGGTATGGCGGAATTGGCAGACGCGCTGGATTTAGGTTCCAGTGGGCAACCGTGTGGGTTCAAATCCCACTACCCGTACTATACTTAAAAAGCGCCAAAACACTTTTTTCGGAACGGGGAAAGACAAAAATGGACAGAGAGTGCTGCGCCGTCCGATATCCCATCCTGCCCATCCACGGCACCGGCTTCCGGGACTGGAAAGGGGTCGGCTACTGGGGCAGGATTCCCAAGGCGCTGGAGGACCGGGGCGCACAGGTCTTTTTCGGCGGACAGGACGGCTGGGCTACCGTGGAGGAGAACAGCGCCGCGCTGAAAAAGAAGGTGGAGGCGGTGCTGGCCGAGACGGGCTGCCAAAAGGTCCACCTGATTGCCCACTCCAAAGGAGGACTGGAGGCCCGCTATCTGGTCTCCTCCCTGGGCATGGCCCCCCGGGTGGCCTCGGTGACCCTCATCGGCACGCCCAACCACGGCTCCAAAACCATGGACGCCATTTTTCGCCTGCCCAAGTGGCTCTTTCGCCTGGCGGGCTTTTTTGTCAACCGCTGGTATCGCTTCATCGGCGACCGGAACCCGGATTTCTGCGGGGTCTGTTTCCAGTTCACCACCGCCTGGGCCGAGGAGTTCAACCGCCAAAATCCCGATGCCGGCGGCGTATGTTACCGCAGCTATGCCGGGGCGATGGGCTCGTTCCGCAGCGACGTTTTTATGTGGTGGCAGAACTGCATCATCAGCCGGGTGGAGGGAGAGAACGACGGCCTGGTCACGGTGGATTCCGCCGCCTGGACGGGGTTCCGGCCGGTATGGCGGGGCGTGGGCGGCCGGGGCATGTCCCACATGGATGAGGTCGACTTTCGCCGCCGTCCCCTGCGGTATCGGGGCGTATCCAAGGACGTGGTGGAGGAGTATATCCAAATGGTGGCCGAATTGAAGGAAATGGGTTTCTGAGCAGCCGGAGCCGTCCGAAGGGACGGCTCTCAGTCTGTCGAAGAAGTGGAAGGTGGTGCAGGAAACGTCAAAGTGCCTGCATGGAAGCGGGCGACCACAAGGGTCGCCCCTACGAGGTGGGAGGATATCCTATTACCCCGGCGAGGGCGGCGGAGCCCACAGGAAAGGCGGGGCGGACAGTGTCCGCCCCCTACAAAGGGCAGAAGGTACCGTGAAAGCGCCTGGGGGAAGTGCAGAAGGGGGGTATCCCCCCTTCTGCCCCTTTTGGTCCAGCCCCT
>NZ_JACLZC010000119.1 GCF_016901735.1 Pseudoflavonifractor phocaeensis
CCGCGGCCTCTTCTTCACCCTCAATAAGCTCAAGCTCACCGTGCTGGGCGACATCGGCTGCTATACCCTGGGCGCCGTCGCCCCCCTGGCCGCCATCGACTCCACCCTCTGCATGGGCGCTTCGGTCTCCGGCATCCACGGCTTCCTCAAGGCCGGCGGCGACCCCAAAAAGACTGTGGCCGTCATCGGCGACTCTACTTTTATGCACTCCGGCATGACCGGCCTGGTCAACATCGCCTACAACGAGTCCCCCGCCACCGTCATCATTCTGGACAACTCCATCACCGGCATGACCGGCCACCAGCAGAACCCCACCACCGGCTACAACCTCAAGGGCGACCCCTGCACCAAGATCGACCTGGAGACCCTCTGCCGCTCGGTGGGCATCCGCCGGGTGCGGGTGGTGGACCCCTACAACCTGAGCCAGTGCGAGACCGCCATCAAGGAAGAGCTGGAAGCCGACGAGGCCTCGGTCATTATCTCCCGCCGGCCCTGCGCCCTCCTCAAGTACGTCAAGCACAAAAAGCCCCTCACTGTGGACGCCTCCAAGTGCGTGGGCTGTAAGTCCTGTATGCGCATCGGCTGCCCCGCCATCTCCATCGTGGACGGCAAGGCCGCCGTGGACGCCACCCTCTGCGTGGGCTGCGGCGTGTGTCAGCAGCTTTGTAAATTCGACGCCCTCCAGGGCCATGAGGAGGTTTAACTGCCATGAAAACCAAAAATATCATGATCGTCGGCGTGGGCGGTCAGGGCTCCCTCCTGGCCAGCAAGCTGCTGGGCCGCCTCCTGCTGGACAAGGGCTATGATGTCAAGGTCTCCGAGGTCCACGGCATGAGCCAGCGGGGCGGCAGCGTGGTCACCTACGTCCGCTTCGGCGACAAGGTCTACTCCCCCGTCATCGACAAGGGAGAAGCCGATTTTATCGTCTCCTTCGAGCTCCTCGAGGCCGCCCGCTGGACCGAGTTCCTCAAGCCCGGCGGCCACATTGTCACCAACACCCAGCAGATCAACCCCATGCCCGTCATCACCGGCGCCGCCGCCTACCCCGCCGGCCTGGTGGAGGAGATGGAGCAGAAGGGGGTCTCCGTGGATGCCTTCGACGCCCTCTCCGCCGCGGAGCAGGCCGGAAGCCCCAAGGCCGTCAACCTGGCCCTCATGGGACGCCTCTCCCGCAGCTTCGACTTCTCCCTGGATGATTGGATGGACGCCATTCAGAAGAGCGTGCCCCCCAAATTCCTGGAGCTCAACCAGAAAGCCTTCCGGCTGGGCCGGGACGCCTGAGCCTTTCCCTTACTCTCCACCAAGAAAGGAACGACCGAAACCATGGAACGCTATTATCAGCCCGAGATCGAGTGCGCCAGCCGGGAGCAGATCCTGGCCTGGCAGAATGAACGCCTGGTCCAGCAGGTCCGCAACGTGTGGGACAACGTGCCCTACTACCGCGCCAAAATGGAAGCCAAGGGGTTAACACCCGACGACATCAAGGGTGTGGACGACCTCCACAAGCTCCCCTTCGTCACCAAGGACGACCTGCGCCAGGCCTACCCCTACGGCCTCCTCGCCCGCCCCCTCAAGGACTGCGTCCGCATCCAGTCCACCTCCGGTACCACCGGCAAGCGGGTGGTGGCCTTCTACACCCAGCACGACATCGATCTCTGGGAGGATTGCTGCGCCCGCGCCATCGTGGCCGCCGGCGGCTCCAACGAGGACGTCTGCCAGGTCTCCTACGGCTACGGTCTTTTCACCGGCGGTCCCGGCCTCAACGGCGGCTCTCATAAGGTGGGCTGCCTCACCATCCCCACCTCCTCGGGCAACACCGAGCGGCAGATCATGTTCATCCGTGACCTGAACGCCACCATTCTCTGCTGCACTCCCTCCTACGCCGCCTACCTGGGCGAGTCTATGAAGGAAATGGGCCTCACCCCCGACCAAATCCCCCTGAAGGCCGGCATCTTCGGCGCCGAGGCCTGGAGCGAGGAAATGCGGCAGGATATCCAAAAGACGCTGGGCATCAAGGCCTACGACATCTACGGCCTTACCGAGCTCTCCGGCCCCGGCGTCTCCTTCGAGTGCTCCGCCCAGACCGGTATGCACATCAATGAGGACCACTTTATCGCCGAGATCATCGACCCCGACACCGGCGAGGTCCTCCCCGACGGCACCCAGGGTGAGCTGGTCTTTACCTCCATCACCAAGGAGGCCTTCCCCCTCCTCCGTTACCGCACTCGGGACATCTGCGTCCTGAGCCGGGAGAAGTGCCCCTGCGGCCGTACCCACGTCAAAATGTCCAAGCCCAGAGGCAGAAGCGACGATATGCTCATCATCAAGGGCGTCAACGTGTTCCCGTCTCAGATCGAGACCGTCCTTCTGGGTCAGAGCTTCGCCCCCAACTACCAGATCATCGTGGACCGGGTCAACAACACCGACACCCTGGAGGTTCAGGTGGAGATGACCCCCGAGATGTTCTCCGACCAGCTGAGCCAGGTCTCTGAGATGGAAAAGAAACTGGTGGGCGATCTCAAGTCCATGCTGGGTATCTATGCCAAGGTCCGCCTGGTGGCCCCCAAGTCCATCCAGCGCAGCGAGGGCAAGGCCGTCCGCGTCATCGACAGACGCAAGATCTGAGAGAGGAGCTGCATTATGACCATCCATCAGATTTCCGTATTCCTGGAAAACCGCGCCGGACAGCTGGCCGAGATCGCCGCTGTTCTGGCCGAGCGCAACATCAACCTCCGGGCCATCCACATCGCCGAAACCAGCGACTACGGCGTCCTCCGCATGATCGTGGACCGCTCCCAGGAGGCCGCTTCCGTCCTGCTGGAGCATGGCTTCATCCTGTCCATGACCCCTGTGCTGGCTGTGGTCGTCCCCGATGAGCCCGGCGCGCTGGCCAGAGTGCTGGGCGTCCTGGCCAAGGAGCAGATCGACGTGGAGTATATGTACTCGGTCTTTGGCCTGGTCAGCGATCGGGCCTGCATGATCTTCCGCGTGGCCGACGTGGACCGCCTCTCCGCCGTCCTCACCGCCAACCATATGACCCCCGTGGCCGGCGACGTTCTGGGTATCCATTAACATCATCTTACCATTGAGAAAGCGAGGCCGACCGCCATGCAGGAATTGAGCAGAAAAACCAAATACTTTACCGACTCCGTCATCCGCCGCATGACCCGCATCGCCATCGACTGCGGCGCCATCAACCTGGCCCAGGGCTTCCCCGACTTCGATCCCCCCAAGGCCATGCTGGACCGCCTGGAGCAGGTGGCCCATGAGGGCCCCCATCAGTACCCCATCACCATGGGCGCCCCCAACTTCCGCCAGGCCCTGGCCAAAAAGTGCGGCCGCTTTATGGGCCGTACTTTGGACCCCGACACTGAAATGGTGGTGACCATCGGTTCCACCGAGGCCATGGTGGATACCATCTTTGCCCTGACCAATCCTGGCGACAAGATCGTCATGTTCTCCCCCTATTTTGAGAACTACCACGCCCAGGCCCTCTTTGCCGACTGCACCCCCATCTATGTCCCCCTTATC
>NZ_JACLZC010000120.1 GCF_016901735.1 Pseudoflavonifractor phocaeensis
CCAGTCTGTCCGCCCCAACGCTAAATTTTGCAAACCCGCCTGCCGGGAGAAGTTCTACCGGCAGGAAAAGCGGAAAGCCAAAGAAACGGAAACATCACAAACTGCATAAGGACTGCGGCCTGCCCCAATAAACCGGGCAGGCCGCTTTTTTTATGCCCTGAAACGGAGGGATTTTATGACACTCTTTGAACTGGTAAAGCAGAATATTTGTGTGCCGGATGCGGCGGAACACTATGGGCTGCAAGTCAACCGAAACGGGATGTGCAGCTGTCCGTTCCATGAGGACCGACACCCCAGCATGAAGCTGAACGAGCGATATTTTTACTGCTTCGGCTGCGGGGCCACCGGCGATGTGATCGACTTTGTGGCGCGGCTGTTTGGTCTGAGTAGCTATGAGGCCGCAAAGAAACTGGCCTATGACTTCGGCATCGACCCAGACAAGCCACCGACGGCAATCGCCCTGCCCAGACCGGAACGTCCCATGCTGAAAGCATACCGGCAGGAGGAAGTGCGCTGCCTGAGGGTGCTGTGTGATTATTTGCATCTTCTGGAAAAATGGAAGATGCAGTGTGCGCCCAAGACACCGGAAGATGCTTTGGATGACCGGTTTGTGGAAGCCTGTCAGATGCTGGACTATGTGGAATATCTGGCGGATTTTCTCATTGCCGCCGAGCTGGAACAGCGGGTAAAAACCGTAGAAATGCTGAACAAAGATGGCCTGACCGCCGGTTTGGAGGAACGGTTAAAGAGATTGAAAAAGGAGGAAGTTACCCATGAAGAAAAACAAGCAGCCTGACGGGATGCCCGTCTGGTTTGATGGAAAAAGTATCAACGAAGCCCTGTTTTGTGAGGAGTTCTTGCAGACGCACAAGATCATCTTCACAAACGGGGCTTTTTTGTTATGAAAACCCTTCCACCGAAAGGGCGCAACAAACCAGCCCGCCTGGACGGCAGGCTAATTGACGATATAAATTGTTGGATTAGGCGGAGCCGGGCAGGGCATCAGGTTCCCAGCCCAGTGCTTTCAGACGTTTCAGGTAACCATGTATTTTTCTGTCCCGATTGAAAGAGTCGTAATAGTCAGAGCCTAAATCACGAAAAGGCGTGCTGTTTTTCAACATGTGGTATATGGCGATTAACATGGAATGAGCAACTGCAAGTGTGGCACGGTTCTTACCTCGCCTTGCGGCGATTCGCTGGTATTGCGCCGAGAAATAAGACCATTTTACAGAACGTGCAGATTTTGCACATTGGGTCAGAATCGTCTTGAGCGGTTTGTTGCCTTTTGTCGTTTTCCCGTGTTTTTGCCGTCCTGCGCTCTGGCAGTTGCCGGGGCAAACCCCAGCCCAGGAACAAAGATGGGCGGCACTGGGAAATCTGCTCATATCCAGACCGATTTCTGCCAGAATTACCTCTGCGCTGCGCCTGGCGATACCGGGAATATCGCAAAGGGCAGCAATCGCCGCTTCATATTCTCCCATGTAATCCTGTACGAGTTTATCCAAGTCGGCAATGCGCCTGGTCAGATCGTCGATATGATCTATGACCTGCGCCAGCAATTTTCTTTGCAGAGGTGTGGTAATCCCTTCAATGGCCGTCACGAGCTGTCCCAGTTTAGAACGCATCCGCCCATGAACCATCTTGGATACTTCCTCCTCACTGGTTGGGACGTCATCTTCCACGATCTTTTCCAGTAGCTTTCGAGCGCTCTTTCCGTTGATGTCTTTGACCACAGAGTCCAATTTAATGTTGGCGCCCTCCAGAATTTTTTGCAGACGGTTGGTTTCTCTGCATCGTTCCTCTGTCAGGCTTTTTCGGTAACGGGTAATTTCACGCAGCTCCCGCTGTTCCCGGTTGGGAATATAGCTGGCTTTCAGCAGTCCGTGGCGGAGCAGGTCCGCGATCCATTCCGCGTCTTTCACATCGGTCTTACGGCCGGGCAGCGCTTTCATGTGCGCCGCATTGACAACCATGGCATCCAAATCCATCAGTTCAAACAGGTTATACAATGGTTTCCAAAATACGCCCGTACTTTCCATAGCAATCATTTCACAGCCTGATTCTGTGAGCCAGTTTGCCAAAGACTTGATCTCGCTGGTCGTTGTGCCGAATTCACGCAGGCACTGCTCTCCGCCCTGATTCAAACAGGCCACGATGATCTTCTTGTGCACATCAATCCCACAACAACACCGATAGACAACTTCCATACTCCTGCGCTCCTTGCAAAAGTTGTCACGGCGCGCTCTCCGAAAGCAATTATTTTGCTATACGTCCTTTACTGCCGTTTGGCTCGGACAATTTGTGGTTCAGCAGGAGAGCAAAATCAGTTTCACGCGCGCGCTCGTAGCGGCAAAAAAAGCCGATCTTGTGCCGTGTATCTATATTTTACCATGCTGCCCTGTCTGCTGCACCTGGTTTTCATTCATCGTGGTGCAAGCATGTAATGCGGCATGAAGTTTCACGCCCGAAGGCCGTGTGACTGATGAGTTGCCCCTGCGGGGAGAGATTTTTGAAGAGCTGAAATACTGTGCGGTCAGCAACATTCCCCGCAAAATCAGCAACATTGTGGAGCTGATGAAGCTGGCGGCGCTGGTGGAGGATTTTCCCCCGGAGCCGAACCGGATTCACCTTTCCAATGGGACGCTTTTTCTGGATGGGACCTTTGTGGAGGGAAAGCCGAAAATTGTCCGCAACCGTTTCCCTGTGGCCTATAATCCTAATGCTCCACAACCTGTCCTCTGGCTGCAATTTCTGGACGGTCTGCTCTACCCGGAGGACATCCCCACCTTGCAGGAATATATCGGTTACTGCCTGATTCCCAGCAATAAGGGACAACGGATGATGGTCATTAAGGGCAGCGGCGGCGAGGGCAAGTCGCAGATCGGCGCTGTGCTGGGAACTTTGTTCGGCTCCAACATGAAGGATGGCAGCATCGGGAAAATATCCGAGAACCGTTTTGCCCGTGCTGACCTGGAACATATCCTCCTGTGCGTGGACGACGATATGCGGATGGAAGCCCTGCGCCAGACCAACTATGTGAAATCCATTGTCACCGCCCAGGGCAAGATGGATTTGGAGCGCAAGGGCAAGCAGAGCTATCAGGGATGGATGTGCGCCCGGCTGCTGGCCTTCTCCAACGGGGATTTGCAGGCGCTGTTTGACCGGAGCGACGGGTTTTATCGCCGCCAGCTGGTGCTGACCACGAAAGAAAAACCGGCTGGCCGTGTGGATGATCCTGACCTTGCCGAGAAGATGAAAGCCGAGGTGGAGGGTATTCTGCTGTGGGCTTTTGAGGGATTGCAGCGGCTGGCCG
>NZ_JACLZC010000013.1 GCF_016901735.1 Pseudoflavonifractor phocaeensis
CCCCCACCGAGAACTCCACCGCCCCCGCCGGTGACACCGCCACCGGCTCCGGTGTGGAGGACGGCGTCCTCACCGTGGGCATGGAGTGCGCCTACGCCCCCTACAACTGGACCCAGATGGACGACTCCAACGGCGCCGTGCCCATCAAGAACGTGCCCGGCGCTTACGCCAACGGCTACGACGTGATGATCGCCCAAAAAATCTGCGACGAGAACGGCTGGGAGCTGGAAGTGGTCTCCACCGCCTGGGACTCCCTGACCCCCTCCCTCCAGAGCGGCACCATTGACGTGGCCATCGCCGGCCAGTCTATGACCGCCGACCGTATGGCCGAGGTGGATATGGCCGGTCCCTACTACTACGCCCAGATCGTCTGCCTGACCACCAAGGACAGCCCCTACGCCACCGCCACCGGCATCAACGACCTGGCCGGCGGCAAGTGTACCGCCCAGACCGGCACCATTTGGTATGACACCTGCCTGCCCCAGATCCCAGACGCCCAGATCCTCACCGCCTCCGAGACCGCGCCCGCCATGATTATGCAGCTCCAGACCGGCACCGTGGACTTTGTGTGCACCGACCTGCCCACCGCCACCGCCGCCGCCGCCAAGGACCACAGCCTGGTGGTCCTCAACTTCTCCGGCACCGACGGCGACTTCCAGTTCGCCACCGAGGAGGAGCGGGCCGAGAACGTCAACATCGGCATGTCCGTGGTCAAGGGCAACAGCGAGCTGCTGGACGCCATGAACGCCGTCCTGGCCGAGATGACCGAGGAGGACTTCAACACCATGATGGACCAGGCCATCGCCGTCCAGCCTGAGGTTTAAGCATGGACCGATTCCTTGCCCTGGGCCAGGATATGGCCCTTCTGTGGGGAAAGTATTGGCCCTCTTACCTGGGGGGCATGGGCAGCACCATCCTGCTGGCGGTGGTCGCCACCGTCATCGGCTGTGTCATCGGCCTGGCCTGCGGCATCCTCAATACCATCCCCTATACCAGCTACGACCCCGCGCCCAAGCGGTTTGTGCTCAAGCTGGTGCGCATCCTGGTGCGTATCTATGTGGAAGTGTTCCGCGGCACCCCCATGGTGCTCCAGGCCGTGTTCATCTACTACGGCCTGCCCTACTTCTCCAACAACACCATGCGCTTTGACAACATCTGGGTGGCCGCCATCCTGATCGTCTCCATCAACACCGGCGCCTATATGGCCGAGAGCGTCCGGGGCGGCATCGTCTCCATCGACCCCGGCCAGACCGAGGGCGCCAAGGCCATCGGCATGAACCACTTCCAGACCATGACCAGCGTCATCCTGCCACAGGCCTTCCGCAACATCCTGCCCCAGATCGGCAACAACTTTATCATCAACATCAAGGACACCTCGGTGATGTTCATCATCAGCTTTACCGAGTTCTTCGCCTTCCACCGGTACATCACCGGCGTGAACAACATGTATTTCCCCTCCGCCGCCATTGAGATGATCGGCTACCTCATCATGACCCTGGCCGCCTCCTTCCTGCTGCGGCTGCTGGAGAAGGTGCTGGACGGCGCGGACAACTACGAGCTGGTGCAGAGCGACCAGCTCACCATGGCCGCCGGGACGTACAGCCACCCCGACCGGGGCACGCCCTTCGACGAGCGGAGCAAGGAAGAGCGGGAGCGCATCAAACAGCAGCTGAAATTCGGACGCAACAGGGGGGACCGCTGAGATGAACGACACCATTCTGGAAATCAGGCACCTCTCCAAGTCCTTCGGCAGACATGAGGTGCTGCGGGACATCGACTTCTCCGTCCGGCCCGGCGACGTGACGAGCATCATCGGCGCCTCCGGCTCCGGCAAGTCCACCCTCCTGCGGTGCATCAACCTCCTGGAGACTCCCACCAGCGGGGAGATTCTCTTCCACGGGGAGAGCATCACCGGCGGCAAGCTCAACGCCAACACCTACCGCTCCAAGGTGGGCATGGTGTTCCAGTCCTTCAACCTCTTCAACAATATGACGGTGCTGCAAAACTGCATGGTAGGCCAGACCAAGGTGCTGAAAAAGAGCCCCCAGGAGGCCAAAGAAAACGCCATGAAGTACCTCCGTCAGGTGGGCATGGAGCCCTATATCAAGGCCAAGCCCCGGCAGATCTCCGGCGGCCAGAAGCAGCGGGTGGCCATCGCCCGGGCCCTGGCCATGGAGCCGGAGGTGCTCCTCTTCGACGAGCCCACCTCCGCCCTGGACCCGGAGATGGTGGGCGAGGTGCTTTCCGTCATGCGGGACCTGGCCCAGAACGGCATGACCATGCTGGTGGTCACCCACGAGATGGCCTTTGCCCGGGACGTGAGCAACCATGTGGTGTTCATGGCCGACGGGGTCATCTGCGAGGAGGGGGAGCCCAAAGCCCTCTTTGCCGACCCCCAGAACCAGCGTACCCGGGAATTTTTGTCCCGCTTCCGCAACCAGTGACAGGGAGGCGCCCCAGGCCGTTTCGGCCTGGGGCCCTTTTTTGTATTCAAGGGCGTGGAAATGTGGTATGATAGCGGAGACAAAGACTCAGATAAGAGATAGTTAGGACGGTGTTTCATATGGAAACAATCAGCCGCGCTCTGGGCGACTATTATCAGCTGCTGCTCAAACATAATCTGTTGGCCGACCTGCGGCCCCTGCCCGCCGACTTTGCCCGGCCGGTGTCCCTGGTGTCCTGCGACTCCCAGGTGGTGGTGCCGGGTACCCTCTTTTTGTGCAAGGGGGCGGCCTTCAAACCCGCCTATCTGGCCGACGCGGTGAAGCGGGGGGCCTTTGCCTATGTGAGCGAAAAGCCCTATCCGGAGGGGGGGAGCGCCCCCTGCATCCAGGTCACCGACATCCGGACGGCCATGGGGCTGCTGGCCGACCTGGCCTACGGCCACCCGTCGGGCAAGCTGAATATCACCGGCCTCACCGGCACCAAGGGCAAGACCACCGCCGCCTACTATATCCGGGGCATCCTGGACCGGTGGCGGCAGGAGGCGGGGGAGCATACCACCGCCCTCCTCTCCACCATCGTCACCGACGACGGCCTGGAGCGCCGTCCCGCCAAGCTGACCACCCCCGAGCCCCTGGACCTCCAGCACCACCTCTCCAACGCGGTCACCGCCGGATGCGGCTATGTGACCATGGAGATCTCCAGCCAGGCGCTGAAATACGGCCGGGTCATCGGGGTGGAGCTGGCCTGCGCGGTCTTTCTCAACATCGGGGAGGACCACATCTCCCCGGTGGAACACCCGGATTTTGAGGACTATTTCACCTCCAAACTGCGGATTTTCCGGCAGGCAAACACCGCTGTCGTCAATCTGGACTGCGACCACGCCGGGCGGGTGCTGGAGGCGGCGTCCCGCTGTCCCCAGGTGGTGACCTTTTCTCAAAAAGATGAAAACGCCCACATTTTTGCCTGGGATGTGGAAAAAGTGGGGGAACACCTCCGCTTTCAGGTGCGCACCCCCCGCTACACGGGGACCATGGAGCTGGGGATGCCGGGCCTGTTCAACGTGGAAAACGCCCTGGCGGCCATCGCGGCGGCGGAGGTGTACGGCGTGCCGGAGGAAGTGGTGCGGGATGCCCTGCGGGAGGCGGCGGTGCCCGGCCGGATGGAGCACTACGAGAGCGCCGACGGGCAGGTGTCGGTCATCGTGGACTACGCCCACAACGGTATGAGCCTGGAGGCGCTGCTCCGCTCCGCCCGGGCGGAGTACCCGGGCCGGGAGCTGACGGTGCTCTTCGGCTGCACCGGCGGCAAAGGCATTGACCGCCGGGAGGGCATGGGCAAGGCCGCCGGTCAATACGCCGACCGGGTGATCCTCACCGAGGACGACCCGGGCCCCGAGGAGGTGGCGGACATCTGCGCCCACATTCAGCGCTTTCTAGACCTCTACGGCAAGACGGGCCAGGTGATCGAGGACCGGGAGGAAGCCATCGATCGGGCCATTCTGGACTGTCAGACGCCGGCGGTGGTGGTGCTGGCCGGGAAGGGCTGCGAGACCGCTCAAAAGCGCAAGCACGGCCCGGAGCCCTCCATCCCCGACGGGCTACTGGCCCAGCAGGCCCTGCGGCGCAGGGACGAGCCATGAATCTGGACGCCCTTTTTGCAAGCATCGGCGCGGCGGGCTGGGGGGCGGCGGACTACGGGGCCCTCCTGCCCCACATGGACCAGGGGGCTCGGGAGAAGGCCGAAGCCCTCTGTCCCCATCCGGCCACGGTGCTGGTGGCGGCCTTCCCCTACTACGCCGGAGACCGGCCGGGGAACCTGTCCCTCTACGCCCGGGGGCTGGACTACCACCTGGCGCTCCTCCAACGGCTGGAGGAGGCCGCGGCCCGGCTGCGGCAGGAGGACCCGGCGGGGCGTTTCGTGCCAGGGGCGGATAACTCCCCCCTGCCCGAGCGGGAGGCCGCCTGGCGGGCCGGCCTGGGTTTACAGGGGGAAAACGGGCTGGTGATTTTGCCGCCCTACGGGTCGTGGGTCTTTTTGGGGACCATTTTGACCGACCGGACCGTTTCAAACGGGGAGCGCGCCCCGTCGTCCCCCTGCCTCCGGTGCGGCAAATGTGTGTCCGCCTGCCCCGGGGGGGCCCTCTCCCCCGGCGGCTTTCGTGTGGACCGGTGCCTTTCCCACCTGACCCAGAAAAAGGGGGAACTGCCGCCCGAAGAAGAAAAATTGGTCCGCGCCCATCCCCTCATCTGGGGGTGCGACCGGTGCCAGACCGTCTGTCCCTATAACGCCCATCCCCTTCCGTCCCCCCTGCCCGAGTTCCGGGAGGAACTGGTGGATAGCCTTACCTCCGCCGACCTGGCGGGGCTCACCAACCGGCAGTTTCGCGAACAATACGGACGGCGAGCCTTTGCCTGGCGGGGCCCCGCCCCCCTCCGGCGGAATCTGGACCTACGGGGCGAAAAAAGCGAAAAAAGCATTGACAAGCTTTTTTGAACACTTTATACTTATAGCCGTCATGTGATATGCGTCTTGTACAGAGTATCCATGCAAATATTTCTTCGACCACCTGGTTTTTCCAGGTTAAGGCCATACGGACAGCCGGGTCAACTGCCGATGGCAACTGAGATGTTGCCGTTATTGATTGAGTTAAAAGCTCAATTTTATGAGTTGGTTCTCTCAAGCACTGAACCGTGCAAAACAACTTGTAAAACGGTCAATAAAGAGTAGTAAAAGTAAGTATTTGCTATATAGACTCTGTATAAGCGGGAAATATCCTCCGGCACAGGCCCAGGCGGAGCTTTGGCGCACGCCGTGGAGGCAGCCCGGCATTGACGGTTTTACAGGTAATGCGTACCGTACGCATTACCTGTTTTTTTGTCGGAATGGATGGAGCGTCCGCCGGCTGCGGGCGCGGATGGAGGAACGGGTATCATGTCAGAAAAGCTGAGACTTTACGGGTTCAACAACCTGACCAAGGCGCTGAGCTTCAACATCTACGATGTGTGCTACGCCAAAACCCCCCGGGAACAGCGGGATTATATCGCCTATATCGACGAGCAGTACAACTCCGAGCGCCTGACCAGCATCCTCACCACCCTCACCGACATGATCGGCGCGCGGGTGCTGAACATCGCCAAGCAGGACTATGAGCCCCAGGGCGCGTCGGTGACCATCCTCATCGCCGAGGGCTCCATGATCCCGGCGGGAGAAACCCAGCTGGCCCACCTGGACAAGAGCCATGTCACCGTCCACACCTACCCGGAGTACCACCCCGAGACCAGCCTGGCCACCTTCCGGGTGGACATCGACGTGGCCACCTGTGGGGAGATCACCCCCCTCTCCACCCTGGATTACCTCATCGGCTCCTTTGACTCGGACATCATCACCATGGACTACCGGGTCCGGGGCTTTACCCGGGACGTGAACGGCAAAAAGCTCTTTATGGACCACAAGGTCACCTCCATCCAGGATTATATCTCCCCCGACATCCTGCGGCGCTACGACGCGGTGGATGTGAATATGTACGGGGTGAGCCTCTACCACACCAGGATGATGCTCAAGGAAGTGGATTTGCAGAACTACCTCTTCAAGACCGACGTCTATGAGCTGCCCCCCAAGACCCGGCTGGAGATTATGAACAACCTGCGCCGCGAGATGATCGAGATCTTCAGCGGCCGCAATATTTACTGAAAAAAGGAGGCGGGGCCATGAACCCCCTGGACCAGACCAGAGCCCCGATCTATGAGGCGTTGGAACAATTCCGCAAAATGCGGGTGGTGCCCTTCGACGTGCCCGGCCATAAGCGGGGCCGGGGCAACCCGGAGCTGACCAAGCTGCTGGGCGAGACCTGCGTGGGGATGGACGTGAACTCCATGAAGCCGCTGGACAACCTGTGCCACCCGGTGTCGGTCATCCGGGAGGCTGAGGAGCTGGCCGCCGGCGCCTTCGGCGCCGCTCACGCCTTTTTGATGGTAGGCGGCACCACCTCCGCCGTGCAGAGCATGGTCCTCTCGGTGGTCAAGCGGGGGGAGAAGATCATCCTCCCCCGCAACGTCCACCGGAGCGTCATGGGGGCGCTGGTGCTGTGCGGCGCGGTGCCGGTGTACGTCAACCCCGAGTGCGACGAGCGGCTGGGCATCCCCCTGGGCATGAAGGTGTCCGAGGTGGAGCGGGCCATCCGGGCAAACCCCGACGCCAAGGCCGTGCTGGTCAACAACCCCACCTATTACGGTATCTGCTCCGACCTGAAATCCATTGTGGACCTGGCCCACAAAAACGGCATGGTCTGCCTGGCCGACGAGGCCCACGGCACCCACTTCTATTTCCATGAAAACCTGCCCGTCTCCGCCATGGCGGCGGGGGCCGACCTGGCCGCCGTGTCCATGCACAAGTCGGGGGGCAGCCTCACCCAGAGCAGCCTCCTGCTGGCCGGCCCCAACATCTCCGGCGGCCATGTGCGCCAGATCATTAACCTGACCCAGACCACCAGCGGCTCCTACCTCCTGCTGAGCAGCCTGGACATCGCCCGGCGCAACCTGGCCCTCCGGGGGCGGGAGGAATTCCAGCGGGTCATCCAGATGGCCCAGTACGCCCGCCAGGAAATCAACGACATCGGCGGCTATTACGCCTTCTCCAAGGAGCTGGTCAACGGGGACAGCGTGTACGACTTCGACGTGACCAAGCTGTCGGTGAACACCCTGGACATCGGCCTGGCCGGCATCGAGGTCTACGACCTGCTGCGGGACGAGTACGACATCCAGATCGAGTTCGGCGACCTGGGCAATATTCTGGCCTACCTCTCCATCGGCGACCGGCCCCGGGAGATCGAGCGGCTGGTGGGGGCGCTGAGCGAGGTGCGCCGCCGGTTCGGCAAGAAGGGCGCCGCCCTCATGAAGCAGGAGTACATCGAGCCCCAGGTGGCCGCCTCCCCCCAGCGGGCTTTCTACGCCCCCCACCGCTCCCTCCCCCTGGAGGAGACCGAGGGGATGGTGTGCAGCGAGTTCGTCATGTGCTACCCGCCGGGCATCCCCATCCTCACCCCCGGCGAGCGGGTCACCCGCGAGATCATCGACTATATCCAGTACGCCAAGGCCAAGGGCTGCTCCATGACCGGGCCGGAGGACCCGGACATCACCCGCCTCAACGTGCTGCAAGCCTGGAAGGAGGAACCCCATGGAATTCTGGTTTAGCGAGGAGCAGACCCCCAACGTCCGCTTTTCCATCCGGGTGGACCGGCAGCTGTACAGCGGCAAGAGCGAGTTCCAGCGCATCGACGTGTTTGAGTCCCCCGAGTTCGGCCGCTTCCTCACCCTGGACGGCTATATGATGCTCACCGAAAAGGACGAGTTCATCTACCACGAGATGATCGTCCATGTGCCCATGGCGGTCCATCCCCGGGTGCGGGACGTGCTGGTCATCGGCGCGGGAGACGGCGGCGTCATCCGGGAGCTGGTGCGCTATCCCGAGATTGAGCACATCGACATGGTGGAGATCGACCCCCTGGTGGTGGAGGTGTGCAAAAAGTACCTGCCCAAAACCGCCTGCTGCCTGGACGACCCCCGGCTCTCCATCCACTATGCGGACGGCCTCAAGTTTGTCCGCTCCCCCCAGGAGCGCTACGACCTCATTATCGTGGACTCCACCGACCCCTTCGGGCCGGGGGAGGGACTTTTTACCCGGGAGTTTTACGGCAACTGCTACAAGGCCCTCCGGGCGGACGGGATCATGGTCAACCAGCATGAGAGCCCCTTCTACGCCGAGGACGCCGTGGCCTGCCAGCGGGCCCACAAGCGCATTGTGGAGTCTTTCCCCATCAGCAAGGTGTATCAGGCCCATATCCCCACCTACCCCTCGGGACACTGGCTCTTCGGCTTTGCAAGTAAGAAATACCATCCCCTCCGGGACCTGGACGACACCCGCTGGAACCTGCGGGGCCTGCACTGCAAATACTACACGACGACCCTGCACAAGGGCGCGTTCTATATTCCCGCCTATGTGGAGGAGCTGTTGAAAGATGTGGAGTAAAAACGTAGAGACCTTTTTGGAATGCGACAAAAACCCCCATTACGCCACCACCCTGCTCTTCGGAGCCCCCTTTGATTCCACCACCTCCTACCGGCCCGGCACCCGCTTCGGTCCCGCCGCCATCCGCCGGGAGTCCTACGGGCTGGAGAGCTACAGCCCCTACCTGAACGAGGACTTGGAGGACGGCTCCGTGCTGGACCTGGGAGACCTGGAGCTGTGTTTGGGGGACACCCGCAAGGCGTTGGAGCAGATCGAGGACCGCACCCGGGAGATCTTGCAGGCCGCCAAGCGCCCCTTCCTGCTGGGGGGCGAACATCTGGTGACGTTGGGGGCCTTCCGGGCGGTGGCCGAGCGCTACCCCAACGTACACATCATCCACTTCGATGCCCACGCCGACCTGCGGGAGGAGTATCTGGGCGCCGAGCTGTCCCACGCCTGCGTGCTCCGCCGGTGCTGGGAGCTGGTGGGGGACGGCCGCATCTATCAGTTCGGCATCCGCTCCGGCACCCGGGAGGAGTTTACCTGGGGCGCGTCCCATGTGGAGACCCGCCTTTTTGACTTCGACGGCCTGGAGGAGACCCTGGACCGTTTGAAGGGAAAGCCGGTCTACTTCACGGTAGACCTGGACGTGATGGACCCCTCGGTCTTTCCCGGCACCGGCACCCCTGAGCCGGGCGGCGTCACCTTCGACGCCCTGCGCCAGGCGGTGACGATGGTTTGCAGCCGCGCCCGGGTGGTGGGCTGCGACGTGAACGAGCTCTCCCCGCCCTACGACCAGAGCGGCGCTTCCACCATGGCGGCCTGCAAGATCGTCCGGGAGATGCTGCTTGCCCTGCAATCCATGCGCCCCCACGGCAAGGGGGATGACGACAATACTGGAGGTATGTAAACCATGAGCAAGGTACTCATCATCGGCTGCGGCGGCGTGGCCGGCGTGGCCATCCACAAGTGCTGCCAGAACAGCGACGTTTTCACCGAGATCTGCATCGCCAGCCGCACCAAGTCCAAGTGCGACGCCCTCAAGGCCGAGCTGGAGGGCAAGACCAAGACCGTCATCACCACCGAGCAGGTGGACGCCGACGACGTCAACCAGGTCATCGCCCTCATCAAGAAGGTGCAGCCCGACCTGGTCATGAACATCGCCCTCCCCTACCAGGACCTGACCATCATGGACGCGTGCCTTGCCTGCGGCGTCAACTACCTGGACACCGCCAACTATGAGCCGGAGGACATCGACGACCCCGAATGGCGGGCCGTCTATGAAAAGCGCTGCAAGGAAGAGGGCTTTTCCGCCTACTTTGACTACTCCTGGCAGTGGGCCTACAAAGAGAAGTTTGAAAAGGCCGGCCTCACCGCCCTGCTGGGCACCGGCTTTGACCCGGGCGTGACCCAGGCATACTGCGCCTACGCCCAGAAGCATCTCTTCGACCAGATCCGCACCATTGACATCCTGGACTGCAACGGCGGCGACCACGGCTACCCCTTCGCCACCAACTTCAACCCCGAGATCAACCTCCGGGAGGTGTCCGCCCCCGGCTCCTACTGGGAGAACGGCCGCTGGGTGGAGATCCCCGCCATGAGCATCAAGCGGGAATATGACTTCGACCAGGTGGGTCACAAGGATATGTACCTCCTCCACCACGAGGAAATCGAGTCCCTGGCCAAGAACATCCCCGGCGTGGAGCGCATCCGCTTCTTCATGACCTTCGGCCAGAGCTATCTCACCCACATGAAGTGCCTGGAGAACGTGGGGATGCTGTCCACCACTCCCATCGAGTTTGAGGGCCACCAGATTGTGCCCATCCAGTTCCTGAAGGCCCTGCTGCCCGACCCGGCCTCCCTGGGCCCCCGCACCGTGGGCAAGACCAACATCGGCTGCATCTTCACCGGCGTCAAGGACGGCAAGGAAAAAACCGCCTACATCTACAACGTCTGCGACCATCAGGAGTGCTACAAGGAGGTGGGCTCCCAGGCCATCAGCTACACCACCGGCGTGCCCGCCATGATCGGCGCCATGATGCTCCTCACCGGCAAGTGGAACAAGCCCGGCGTGTTCACCGTGGAGGAGTTCGATCCCGATCCCTACATGGAGGCCCTGAACCAGTGGGGCCTGCCCTGGCAGATCAGCGACAGCCCGGTGCTGGTGGACTGAAATGGCGGAGCTCCGTACCCCCTACTTCCGGGTGGAGGAGGCAAAGCTCCTTCATAACCTGGAAATTTTGAAAAAGGTGCAGGAGGAGGCGGGCTGCAAGATCTTATTGGCCCAAAAAGCCTTCTCCATGTTCGCCTGCTATCCCCTCCTGCGGCGGTATCTGGCCGGAAGCGCCGCCAGCGGACTCTATGAGGCCCGGCTGGGCAAGGAGCACTTCGGCGGGGAGACCCACGTCTTTTCCCCCGCCTACCGGGCCGACGAGTTTGAGGAGCTGCTGGCCTACGCCGACCACTTCGTCTTTAACTCCCCCGCCCAGCTGGACAAGTACGCCGCCAAGGCAAAGGCCACCGGCAAGCAGGTGGGCCTGCGGCTCAACCCCCAGTGCTCCACCCAGGAGGGCCACGCCATCTATGACCCCTGCGCCCCCGGCTCCCGGCTGGGCACCACCCTGGAAAACTTCCGCCCCGACCAGCTGCCCCTGCTGGACGGCCTCCACTTCCACACCCTCTGCGAGCAGGACGCCGACGACCTGGAGACCACCGTGGAAGCCCTGGAAGCCCAGTTCGGCCCCTATCTCAAGGAGATGAAGTGGCTCAATCTGGGGGGCGGACACCACATCACCCGCCCCGGCTATCAGACCGGCAGGCTCATCGCCCTGGTGCGCCGCCTCAAGGAGACCTACGGCGTGGAGGTCTACCTGGAGCCCGGCGAGGCGGTGGTCTTAAACGCCGGCGTGCTGGTGACCTCGGTGCTGGAGACCATCCATAACGGCATGGACATCGCCATTTTGGACACCTCCGCCGCCTGCCATATGCCCGACGTGCTGGAGATGCCCTACCGTCCGCCTCTGCGCGGCAGCGGCCAGCCCGGCGAAAAGGAGTATACTTACCGCCTGGGCGGTCCCACCTGTCTGGCGGGGGATGTCATCGGGGACTACTCCTTCGATACCCCCCTCCGAGAGGGCGACCGGCTGATTTTTGAGGATATGGCCCTCTATACCATGGTCAAGACCAACACCTTTAACGGGATGCCCCTCCCCGCCATCGTCTGGCGGGACCGGGACGGCAGCGATACCGTGGTCCGTTCCTTCGGCTACAAGGACTTCAAAACCAGACTTTCCTAAAAAAAGAAGAGATAAGAGATACGGGAAGCTTTCCCTATCTCTTATCTCTTATCTTTTATCTCTTATCGCCCCTGGGGCATGTATTCCCGGGGCATGTGGCCGAATTCCCGCTTAAAGGCTTTGAGGAAGTTGGAGTAGTCGCTGAACCCGCAGCGCATACAGGCCTCCATCACCGGCGTGCCGGAGCGGAGCATATTGCGGGCGATGGTGAGGCGTTTTTTCATGATGTATTGATAGAGGGTCAAACCGGCATACTGTTTGAACTTGTTGCTCAGATAGAACTTGCTCAGGTGGAATTGCTGGGCCAGGCCGTCCAGGGACAGCTCGTCGGAGAGGTGGTCCTCGATGTAGAGCAGGATCTGGTTGATTTTCGGGTTTTCGGTCACGTCCAGGCGGATCTCGTCGGGGGTCTCGAAGTAGGCCCGGTTGAGATAGACCAGAAACTCCACCAAACAGGCGTACATGAGCACATGGCTGCCGAACAGCCCTTCCTCCTGGATCTGGGTCATGTAGGCGCACAGCCGCCGGAGATGGGTGAGGCTGTCCCCGCCGGGCCGGATGAGCTTGTATTTTTTCCGGGCCGCGTCGGTAAAGCAGGCGCTGAGATCGTCCCCGAAATCCTGCACGCTCTGGAAAAAATCCCCGTCCAGCCAGAGCACATAGCGCTCGTAGGGCTTGCCCGGCCGGACCTCCGGGCGGTGGATGTCCCGGTTGTTGGTCAGCAGGATATCCCCCGGCCGGAGCTGGTAGGTACGGCCCTCCACCACGTAGTCCACGTTGCCCGAGAGGAAGAAAAAGACCTCGTAAAACTCGTGCTCGTGGAAGGCCACCTCCGGCGGCTCCAGGTCCACATAGTGGTGAAATTCAAAGAAGCGGGTGTTCATGGTCTGGCGCTGGGTGAACACATCTATGTGCGATTTCACTAAAAAACACCTCGCAATTTTTATAGATGTTTCATTATACAGCAATTTTCACCAGGTTTCAAGCAGGATATACCGTGCAAAATAGCAGAACCGATGGTATAATAAAAACCAACAAAGGCACAGGGAACACAATTACATCAGGCAGAAGGAGGACAAGCGCTATGAAAACCTTTATCACCGAGGATTTTCTCCTCAACACCGAGGCGGCCCGCCGCCTCTACCACGAGCACGCCGAGAAGATGCCCATCTTCGACTACCACTGCCACCTGAATCCCAAGGAGATCTATGATGACATCCGCATGGATGACATCGCCTACGCCTGGCTGGGCGGGGACCACTACAAGTGGCGCGTCATGCGGGCCTGCGGCATCCCCGAGGAGAAGATCACCGGCTCCGCCCCCGGCCGGGAGAAGTTCAACGCCTTCGCCCAGGTCATGCCCCAGCTCATCGGCAACCCCATCTACCACTGGTCCCACCTGGAGCTGAAGAACTTCTTCGGCGTGGACGACCTGCTGGACCCCACCACCGCCGACGCCATCTGGGATAAGGCCAACGCCGTCCTCCAGAGCCCCGCCGGCTCCTCCCGCGCCCTCATCCGGGCCAGCAACGTCAAGGCCCTCTGCACCACCGACGACCCCGCCGACGACCTCCAGTGGCATAAGGCCCTGGCCGCTCAGCGGGACGTGTTCCCCGTCCAGGTCCTGCCCACCTTCCGGCCGGACAAGGCCCTCCACGTGGAGAACGCCGAGTTTGCCGGCTACCTCCAGAAGCTGGGCCAGGTGTGCGGCATGACCATCGCCACCCTGGACGACGTGAAGAACGCCCTCTCCCAGCGCCTGGACTACTTCACCGCCGTGGGCTGCCGCCTGGCCGACCAGTCCTTCGGCTCCCCCGACTTCACCCAGTGGGACGAGGCCGCCGCTCAGTCCGCCCTCACCAAGGCCATGGCCGGCGAGGCCCTCTCCGGCCATGAGATCGCCGCCTATCAGGCCTACGTCATGGACTTCCTGGGCGGCGAGTACGCCCGCCGGGGTTACGTCATGCAGCTCCACCTGGGCGCCGTCCGCAACCTGAACACCCGCCGCTTCCAGGCCCTGGGCGCCGACGTGGGCTGCGACTCCATCGGCGACGGTATCCCCGCCGACTCCCTGGCCGCCCTGCTGGACCGCATGGCCGTCCGCGACGCCCTCCCCAAGACCATTCTCTACACCCTCAACGCCTCCGACAGCGACAAGCTGGTGGCCGCCGCCGGCTGCTTCCAGGACGCCTCCACCGCCGGCAAGGTCCAGTTCGGCTCCGCCTGGTGGTTCAACGACCACTTTGACGGCATGGTGGGTCAGATCCACTCCCTGGCCAACATCGGCGTCCTCAGCCGCTTCGTGGGTATGCTCACCGACTCCCGCTCCTTCCTCTCCTACCCCCGCCACGAGTACTTCCGCCGCATCCTCTGCCGGGTCATCGGCGGCTGGGTGGCTGACGGCATGGCCCCCGCCGATTACGCCCTGCTGGGTAAGATGGTGGAGGACATCTGCTACAACAACGTGGCCCGTTATATCGGCATCGAGGGTTAAACCCCCTTTCTATCACCTGAATCCATCAAAAAAAGGAGACTGAACCATGAAACTTTCCTTCCGCTGGTACGGCGAGTCCGACCCCATTTCCCTGGCCTATATCTCCCAGATCCCCGGGATGCGCTCCATCGTGTCCGCGGTCTACGACGTGAAGCCCGGAGAGGTCTGGCCCGAGGAGAGCCTGGCCAAGATGAAACAGCAGTGTGAGGACAACGGCCTGATCTTCGACGTGGTGGAGTCCATCCCCGTCCACGAGGACATCAAGCTGGGCCGCAACAACGTGGAAGAGCTGCTGGACGTGTACTGCGAGAACATCCGCCGCTGTGCCAAGTACGGCGTCAAGTGCGTGACCTACAACTTCATGCCCGTCTTTGACTGGACCCGCACCCAGCTGGACAAGGTGGCCGCCGACGGCTCCACCAGCCTGGTCATGTACTGGGATCAGATGAAGGGCCTGGACCCCCTGAAGGACGACATCCACCTGCCCGGCTGGGACTCCAGCTACACCCAGGACGAGGTCCGCGAGCTCATCGCCGCCTACGGCGAACTGGGCGAGGAGGGCCTGTGGGCCAACCTGGAGCGCTTCCTCAAGAAGGTCATCCCCGTGGCCGAGGAGTGCGGCGTGGTCATGGCCATCCATCCCGACGATCCCCCGTACCCCATCTTCGGCCTGCCCCGCATCATCACCAATGAGGCCCATCTGGACCGCTTCCTCAAGCTCTACGACAGCCCCGCCAACTCCCTGTGCCTGTGCACCGGCTCTCTGGGCTGCGCCAAGTTCAACGACATCCCCGCCATGGTCCGCAAGTACTCCGCTATGGGCCGCATCGGCTTTATGCACATCCGCAACGTGAAGATCATGGAGGACGGCTCCTTCGAGGAGCGGGCCCACCTGACCTCCTGCGGCTCCCTGGATATGTACGAGATCGTCCGCGCTCTGGTGGAGACCGGCTTCGACGGCTACGTCCGCCCCGACCACGGCCGCATGATCTGGGACGAGATCGGCTCCAACGCCAAGCCCGGCTACGGCCTCTACGACCGCGCCCTGGGCGCCACCTACCTCAACGGCCTCTTTGAAGCCTGCGAGAAGGCCAACAAGGCCCGCTGATGTTTGTTTGATTCGCAACTTTATGAAGAAAGGGTGTATTTCTTATGGAAAAGAACGTCATCAATACCGACCTGACCGGTAAGGTCGCCGTGGTCACCGGCGCCGGCGGCGTGCTGTGCTCCGCCTTCGCCAAGGTGCTGGCCCGTGCCGGCGCCAAGGTGGCTCTGCTGGACCTGAACGAGGAGGCCGCTCAGGGCTTCGCCGACCAGATTGTGGCCGAGGGCGGCGTGGCCAAGGCCTATAAGTGCAACGTGCTGGACAAGGACAACTGCTACGCCGTGGCCGACGCCGTGGAGGCCGACCTGGGCAAGTGCGACATCCTCATCAACGGCGCCGGCGGCAACAACCCCCGCGCCACCACCGACAAGGAGTACTTCGAGGTGGGTGACATCGACGGCGACACCAAGAGCTTCTTCGACCTGGAGACCAAGGGCGTGGAGTTCGTCTTTAACCTGAACTTCATCGGCACCCTGCTCCCCACCCAGGCCTTTGCCCGTCAGATGGTGGGCCGTGAGGGCTGCAACATCCTGAACATCTCCTCCATGAACGCCTACACCCCCCTGACCAAGATCCCCGCCTACTCCGGGGCCAAGGCCGCCATCTCCAACTTCACCCAGTGGCTGGCCGTCCACTTCTCCAAGGTGGGCATCCGCGTCAACGCCATCGCCCCCGGCTTCTTCTCCACCAAGCAGAACGCCAAGCTCCTCTACAACGAGGACGGCACCCCCACCGCCCGGACCGGCAAGATCCTGGCCGCCACTCCCATGGGCCGCTTCGGCGACACCGAGAAGGAGCTGGCCGGCGCTGTGCTCTTCCTGCTCAACAATGAGGCTGCCAGCTTCATCACCGGCGTGTGCATTCCCATCGACGGCGGCTTCTCCGCCTACTCCGGCGTGTAATTTCGGGCTTCTCGCCTTCGGGCGATAAGCATATAAACCTCCTTGTTCCCCTTCACACAAGAAAAAGCGCGCTGCGGACGGCAGCGCGCTTTTTCTTGCAGTACAGCAGGGACCATCTGGTAGGGGCGACCCTTGTGGTCGCCCGCTGGTCAGTCCTTGCACTGTGTTTCACATTTTCTTGTATGCCTGCTATAGAGCATGGAGATGAGCATACCGGGCAGGGCAAAGCCCATAATGTCATACTGCGGAAGGGAGAACAGCCCCACCAACAGCAGACTTCCGGTCAGAACAAAGAGAAGAGTACAGGCGGGGCGCACAGTGTGCGCCCCCTACTGTGCGGCATCGAAAACGATGTAGGGGGCGGACATGCCCGCCCCGCGTTCCCGCAAAGGGGCGTTACGCCCCCGTCCAGCCCATGCCGTGGGCGATCACGTCCCGGGTCTCCAGCAGCACCGGGCGCAGGGCCGAAAGACGCTCGTCGCTCATGCGGGTGAGGGGGGCGCTGATGGAGAGGGCCGCGCACACCTGGCCGCTGTAATCCCGGATGGCAGCCGCGATGCACCGCACCCCCAGCTCGTTCTCCTCGTCGTCCACCGCCACGCCGCTGGCCCGCACCTGGGCCAGCTCCCCCATCAGGGCCGGCAGGGTCAGAATGGTGCGGGGGGTGTAGGACTGGATCTGGCTCTCGTTCCAGACGCGGGAGACGTCCTCGTCGGACATGCAGGCCAAAATGGCCTTGCCGCCGCCGGTGCAGTACATGGGGCGGTGCATCCCGATGCGGGAGAACATCCGGATGCCCGGGGCGTCGGCCTCCACCTTGTGGACGTAGACGATCTCCGCCCCCTCGGGCACCAGCAGATGGACCGTCTCCTCCACCTGCCGGCTCAGTTCCTCCATGGGACGCCGGGCCACCTGCACCAGGTCCAGATTCTCCACCACCTGCCCGGTGAGGGCGTAGAGCCGGGTGGTCATCCGATAGCGGCCGGTATCCCCGTCCTGGGCGGCGTAGCCCCGGTGGACCAGCGCCTGGAGCATCCGGTGTACCGTGCTCTTGTGCAGGCCGGTGGCCGCTGTCAGCTCGTGGAGCGCCAGACCGTCCCGCGCCCCGCATAGGGTCTCCATTACGTCAAACGCCCGGTCCAGCGCCTGTACGGGTCCCTTTTCTTCCATGCCATATCCCTCCGTGCGTTTTATAATATAAAACTATGTTTTAATTTTATACGAAATCCATAAAAATAGCAAGGAATTTTTGGCGGCGCATTGCAGAAAAATCCCTTGCAATTTTTTGCAAAAAGCATATAATAAAGTCAGTTCAAGAATTTATAAAACACGGTTCCGTATTATGAAACAGCAGCCGGAGCCGAATATAAATTTGGAGGTAATTGGTATGCAGGATCTCAACCAGCGCATCTCCCAGATCGGCGTCGTGCCGGTCATTAAGCTCAACAACCCCGAGCGGGACGCGGCCAATCTGGCCAAGGCTCTGTGCGCGGGCGGCGTGCCCGTGGCGGAGGTCACCTTCCGTGCCGCCGGCGCTGCCAAGGCCATGAAGATCATGAAGGATACCTGCCCCGAGATGATGGTGGGCGCCGGTACCGTCCTCACCACCGCCCAGGTGGACGAGGCTCTGGAGGCGGGCGCTGAGTTCATCGTCACCCCCGGCCTGGATCCCGAGATCGTCACCTACTGCCAGTCCAAGGGCGTGGCCGTCTACCCCGGCTGCACCACCGCCACCGACTATCACACCGCCTACAAGCTGGGCCTGGAGCTCATCAAGTTCTTCCCCGCCGAGCAGTCCGGCGGCATCGCCAAGATCAAGGCCCTGAGCGCCCCCTTCGCCATGTTCAAGGTCATGCCCACCGGCGGCATCTCCCTGAAAAACCTGGGCGACTACCTGAAAGTGCCCGTCATCGCCGCCTGCGGCGGTTCCTACATGGTCACCGCCGACCTGATCGACGGCCAGAAGTGGGATGAGATCACCGACCTGTGCAAGAAGTCTGTTGAAATCGTGAAGGAGGTCCGCGGCAATGGCTAAGATTGTTACCTTTGGTGAGCTGATGATCCGGCTCCAGCCCTACAACTACGAGCGTTTCGTCCAGGCCGATCACCTGGAGTTCTCCTTCGGCGGCGGCGAGGCCAACGTGGCCGTCTCCCTGGCTAACTACGGCATGGACGCCTCCTTCGTCACCAAGCTGCCCGCCCACGCCATCGGCCAGGCGGCGGTCAACTCCCTGCGCCGCTTCGGCGTGGATACCAGCAAGATCACCCGCGGCGGCGATCGCGTGGGCATCTACTTCAACGAGAAGGGTGCCTCTCAGCGCGGCTCCGTGTGCATCTATGACCGGGCCCACTCCGCCATCCAGGAGGCCTCCACTTCCGACTTCGACTGGGACGCCATCTTTGAGGGCGCCGACTGGTTCCACTTCACCGGCATCACCCCCGCCCTGGGCCCCAACGTGGTGGACATCTGCCGCGAGGCCTGCCAGGCTGCCAAGAAGCACAACGTGAAGATCTCCTGCGACCTGAACTACCGCGGCAAGCTGTGGACCCGCGAGCAGGCCCGGGAGGCCATGACCGATCTCTGCCACTACGTGGACGTGTGCATCTCCAACGAGGAGGACGCCAAGGACGTGTTCGGCATCGAGGCCGAGGCCACCGATATCTACGCCGGCGAGATCAACCGCGAGGGCTACAAGTCCGTGGCCAAGCAGCTGGCCGACAAGTTCGGCTTTGAGAAGGTGGCCATCACCCTGCGCGAGTCCCACTCCGCCTTCGACAACGGCTGGAGCGCCATGCTGTACGACGTGGCTTCCGGTGAGTTCTGCTTCTCCAAGAAGTATGACCTGCACATCATCGACCGCGTGGGCGGCGGCGACTCCTTCGGCGGCGGCCTGATTTACTCCCTGCTCTCCGGCAAGTCCACTCAGGACGCCGTGGAGTTCGCCGTGGCTGCTTCCGCCCTGAAGCACTCCATCGAGGGCGACTACAACATGGTCACCGTATCCGAGGTGGAGAAGCTGGCCGGCGGCGACGGTTCCGGCCGCATCCAGCGCTAATCATTTTGTTATTCCTCTCCTGTTATATTGTGTTACCTTATGTGAGGCCGATCCCCGCCGTCCCTTCGGACGGCGGGGATCGGTCTTTTTGCGTGCTGTCCTCGCGGCCGGAAATTTGTTGCCGAACCCGCCGGACCACTGTGGGACAATAGACCCATCCCAACCACAACCGGACAGAAAGGAGAAGCACCATGAAACAGAATACAGCCCTTCCTGTGCGGCAGGACCCGGGCGACGCCGAACTCATCCAGTACATCAAGTCCTACATGTTCATCAAGGGCTTTGCCGTGGGGAAATCCCTCAAGCAGACCATGGTGGCCCTCTCCCTGGCCCGGCAGCTCCACGACGGGCAGCACCGCAAGGACGGCACCCCCTATATCGCCCACCCCCTGAAGGTGTGCTCCACCCTCATCAGCTACGGCATCGACGACGACGTCACCCTGGCCGCCGCCCTCCTGCACGACGTGCTGGAGGACTGCGGGGACCGCCTTCCCCTGGGGGGCAGGGAGCTGGTGCTCCAGTACCACCTGGACCAGGAAATTTTGGACTTGCTGTCTCTGCTGACCAAGGAGTCCGGCCTGGACGACCATGAGCTGGCCGTTTACTTCGGGCGAATCCAGGCAAACCCCAAGGCCGCTCTCATCAAGCTCAGCGACCGCCTCCACAACAGCAGCACCCTCTACACCTTCACCTTCCAGCGGATGCGCAAGTACCTCCGGGAGACCGCCCGCTTCCTCCTGCCCATGGCCTCTTACTGCAAGAGATACTATCCCGACTACGCCAACGCCTTCGGCATCCTGAAAAGCGGCATCGACAGCATGAACCGCAGCATGAGCGTCATGCTGGATAAGATCGAGGCTATGGCGGTATGCCAGGGGAAAAACTGAAATTTTTACACAATTACGCCGAATATGCGGGGGTTCTGTCTTGCAATGGGGGAAAGAATCGTGTAAGATATTTCCTGCAAGCAGATGCGGAGAGACGGTCGGAATGGTACAGATATAGCGCGCCAGGGGCAATACTCTGAACTCCGGGGGCGTAGTGTGCGCCGGCTTGCGGAACATTCAGCAATGAGGGACATCATGCTTATGCGATGGAATAAGCGGGATGTCCCTTTCTTTCATGGAGGTCTGCGGTTATGTTGGGACAGTATGAGACAAGGATATCAAAGGGGAATTTGAGCCAGATCCTTCACCGGAATATGACGCCGGCGGAAATGATTCAGTTTTTGGAGAAAGGCGCCGTTTACCGCTCCTTTCTCGACGTGCTGCGGGCGGTATACCCCCAAAGCGACCTGGCCGACCGGCTGCTGGCCGGCCTCATGGACATCGCCGGCGACTGCGAGAAAAAAGAGGCGGACGCACTGCGCAAAAACGTGTCCAACTGGCTCAAGGGGAACAGTATGCCCCAAAACCGGGAGCAGCTGTTTAAGATTTGCTTTGCTCTGGGCCTGAGCGAGGCCGCCGCCAACAAGGTGCTGTCCAGCGCCGCGGAGACCGGCATCCATTACCGCAATCCCAGGGAGCTGGTCTACGCCTTCGCCCTGCGGACGGGGATGACCTATCAGGCGGCGGCGGCGCTGGACCGGGAGCTGTCGGCAGTCTACGGCCCGGCGGTGGAGCAGGCGGAGGCCCGGCGGGCGGAGCAGTGGAAGGGAAAGCAAAGCCGGGCCGGCCAGGAGTCCGGCGCGGGGGAGACGGGGGACGAGGAGCCCCATTTCTTTACCCAGCAGGTGCTCCGCCGCTTTGAGACGGTGACCACCGCGGAGGAGCTGCGCCTCTTTTTCGCCGAGCACAGCGCCGACCTGGGGACCATCCACGAAAGCGCCTATGAAAAATTCCGCAAGCTCCTTTCCGTCCTTCAGGAGCCGGAGGATATGGTCCTCTCCCAGAGCGGAGGCGGGGAGAGCTACTCCCTGGACCGCATCGCCGAGGAATATTTTCGCATGAACGTCCCCCAGGGCCGGGCCACCAAGCAGTACGGCTATCTCCAAAAGACCATGAAGAAAAACTGGCCCGGCGCCACCGAGCTCAACAAGATGAAAAACCGGAAAATCGACGTGAGCCGCAAGGCGCTGCTGCTCCTCTTCCTCATCACCGAGGATTTCCTCTTTTCGGAGGACCTCCAATACAGCGACAAAGACTCCGAGGACGCCGCCTGGTACATCCCGGAGGAGGACGAGTCCCCCAGAGACCGGCTGGAGGTGGTGCTCAGCAAGATCAACCTCTTTTTGGAGATCTATGGTATGAACCAGCTGGACCCGGGCAACCCCTTTGATTGTCTCTTCCTGTACGCCTTGGCGGCGGCCTACGACGATGCCTTTTTGAGCGACGCCTTCAGCGCGGCGCTGAAGGCACTCTTCCCCACAGGAGAGGAGGCATCCGCCGACTGATATTGGATTGGGAGGAACTATGACCGCACATCGACAAGCCCGCGCCGCCGGCAGTATCCTGACTCTGGGCGGCATTCCCTACCGGCTGGACGCCGTGGAGGGCTGGGGCAGCAGCGCCATCGTCTACCAGGCGTCCTACCCCGACAGCCTTAACGCCCAGGCCCGCCACCATGTATTCATCAAGGAGCTCTTTCCCCTGGGCAAGGGGGGCATTTACCGGGACCGGGAGGGGAACATCCGCTGCGACCCGGAGGAGGCCGACCGGATGGAGCTCTACCGCCAGCGGTTTTTTCAGGGCAATCAGGCCAATCTGGACCTGCTCAGCCGGGCGCCCCAGGGCGCTTCGGGCAACCTGAATTCCTATGAGGCGTACGGTACCTATTATTCGGTGCTGGCCGTCCACGGCGGGAAAAACCTCAAGGACCTTCTGGACCACAAGGGGACCTTTTCCCTGCGGGAGGCGGCGGTCATCCTGGAAAAGGTGCTGGACGCCCTGGAGCTCTTTCACCAAAACGACCTGCTCCATCTGGACATCAGCCCGGACAATATCCTTCTGCTCCCGCAGCAGGCCCTGCTCATCGATTATAACAGCGTGTGGGATACCCGCTGTACCGATTTCAGCGACTTTTCCTTCAGCCAGAAGGAGGGCTATACCGCGCCGGAGGTGCGCCTTCAAAACACGGCGGAGATCGGCTATGCCACCGACCTCTACTCCTGCTGCGCGGTGTTTTTCCACCTGCTGGCCGGCCGGCGGCTGAAAGAGGAGGAGACGGTGGGGAGCGGAATGCCCCAGCGTCTCTCCGCCGCGCTGGCAAAGCCCCTGAAAGAGGTCCCCGCCACGGCCGCCGCAAAGAGCATACAGCTTTTGTGCCGGGGGCTCCACACCCTGAGCCGCAAGCGCTATCCCTCCGTCCGGGCCATGCGGGAGGACCTGGAGGAGCTGGTGCGGCGTATCGACGGAAAAGGGATCACCCACAGCGCCCTGTGGGAGAGCAGCCGGGGGGCGTGGATGCGCCGCAAGGGAAAGGAGTCCCCCTATCTGGACCAGATGGTCCGGGGACCGGAGGGAGACATGGACCGGCCGGCCCTGGCCGCGGCCCTGAGCCGGGGGGACTGCTGCCTGCTGACCGGTCCGGGCGGCATGGGCAAGAGCCGGCTGCTGGAGGAGCTTTGGCGGTCCGGGACGGCGGTTTACCGCCCCGACCGGCCGGTTTTCTGGTATCTGGCCCTCAAGGACTACCAGGAGAGCGGCGGCGCTTCCGGCTTTCTCCGTCAGTCCATCCTCAACGGCCTGCGCTTCTCCCCCCAGCAGCCCACCTATCAGGACGCCCTCCATCAGCTGGAGGAGCTCTTTGACCGGGTGGGACCGGGGGGGCAGGTGTCGGTGGTGGTGCTGTTGGACGGACTCAACGAGGCCGGTCCCCGGCAGGAGCCCCTTTTGCAGGAGATCGAGGGCCTGAGCAAACGACCCGGCGTGGGGGTGGTAGTCACCCACCGCTCGGACGGCGTGCGGGATTACGGCCTGTCCGGCTTCCGGCCCCTTACCCTCCTTCCCCTGCGCCGGGAGCAGGTGGACCGCCAGCTGGAGGATGCGGGACAAACCGCCCCGGAGGACGAGGCTTTACGTACCCTCCTGACCAATCCCATGATGCTCTTTCTCTATCTGGAGGCCCAGAGCGCCGGTCCGGACCAGCCGGAGAGCAAGCCCCCAACCTCCATGGAGGAGCTGGTGGCCCGCTATCTGGAACAGCTGGGCCAGCGGGCCGCCAGAGCCGACGCCGGCAGCCGGGAAAAGCAGCTTTGCAGCCGCTACATCCTCCACCACCTCCTGCCGGACATCGCCGCCGAAATGGCCCGGCAAAAAAAGACCCTCCTCACCTTTGGGCGTCTGTGCGCCATCGCCGACAAGAGCTACCGCAACCTGCGCAGCGCCTCCTTCGGCGCCGCCTTCCCCGCCTACCGGGGCAAATCCCGCCTCATGCTGGCCGGCATCCACGGTCCGGCGGAGTGGTATGATCTGGCCGTCCGGGAGCAGCTTATCGACCGCTTTGCCCTCCTCACCGAGACCGCCGGGGGCCATTACGGCCTGCGGCACGATAATTTCCAGGAGGTGCTGGCCAGGGAGGCCAGAGACAACCGCCGGCGGTTCCGCCTGGGTCTGTGGCGCGCCTGGCGGGTGAGAGGCGCGGCGATCCTGGCGGCGGCGGCGCTGACAGTGGGCGGCGGCGCGGCGCTGGCGGGGCGTCTGGTCCCCGGCGCGCTGACTGGCCAGGTCTCCTACAACCAGGAGGAAGCGGCCCTTATTTATGACGCCCTCACCTGCCTAAACGGCAATCTGGGCAAGTGGAGCAGCCAGGTTTCCGCCCAACAGGCCATTCTGGAGCAGGCCGCCATCAGCGACGTTCTGGACAATCAGGACAGCCGGGCCAGAGCGGACCTGGCCGGCTTCATCGACCATAAGCGGCAGCAGCTGGACGCCTTTTACGCCGCGCCGCTGGATGACGGGCTGCGGCAGGCGCTGGAACCGCTGGAAGAGAAAAAGGACCTTTTCTCCATTGCGGATCTGGAGCGCCTGTGCCGCTGCCCGACGGAGATGGAGACGGTATCCGACGCCGCCCTGGACTGGCTGCGGCAGAGCCTGTGTGAGCCGGACAGCATCTATGACAGCCGGGACAAGCGGGAACGCCTTGTTTATGCCTACCAGACCTATCTGGAGGCGGAGGTCCGCTATGTGTCCTACCTGTTGGCGGAGCTGCTGGCCCAGATGACCCAGGAGCAGCAGGAGCAGGTGACCCAGACCCTCACCTACCTGGAGGCATTTGGGGACTTCTACGACGGACCGGGCAGTGTGGACCCGGCGCGGCTCCCGGACGGCGCCAAGCAGGCCTATGAGACCCTGAAAACCGCCCGGCTGGAAATGGCCAGCCAGGGCTATCCCATCCAATGGCCGGAGGAATGACGGCCGGAAAAGGAAAAGGAAGATGAATATGAAAAAAAACACCATGAGAGGTACGGCGGCGTTGCTGCTGCTCCTGTTTTTGGCGGGCTGTGCCGCCGATCAGCCCGCGACCGGGAACCAGACGGAGTCCGGAAAACGCTGGAACATCTCGGAGGATTTTGAACGGGTGACCCAGGATTTCAGCCGGCACTACGGCTCGTATGATGAGGATGGGTTCCGGTACGACCAGGCGCTGGCGGCCGTGGGAGATTATCTGGAGGGTACGGGCGACCGGCAGACGGCGGAGACCGCGCTGCAGGATACCATAGACGCCTATCAGCAGTCTATAGACCAGATCCAGCCCTTTTCCGCCGATGAGGCGCTGACACGGAGCCTCCAGGCCTGCGGCATTTCCGTGGAGGAGTATGAGATGTTCGTCAACAGCCGGGCGCAAAACATCGACTCCAATCAAACCAGTCTCATTACGCTGCTCTATCTCATTCAGATTATGGACGTGGACCCCGAGGCGAGTACGGACCTGGCCTTTCTGTACGAACTCGACACGGCGGAACAGGAGTGTATGCGGGGCTATTACTATTACGGCTCCCTCAACTACTGGTTTGCCGGTGCCCGGGAGGAGGAGCTGGATTACCTTCAGACGGAGATAATCCCCAACTTCCGCTCCTATATCATAGAAAACGACCTGTGGTACGACGACAGAGAGGCGGTGGAGGACAGAGTCGCGGATTATCTGGACCAGCTGCTGGACATTGGGCTCCAAATGGCCCAGCATGTGGGCCAGGCCCAGGCCGACCTCTATGAGATGGAGCAGGACTATCAGCAGGTGCTGGACGATGAGGCGCTGTTGGAGCGGCTTCTGGAGATCAGCCAGCGGCTGGAAGAGCTGAGCGAAGAGATTGCCCAAACCAACGATGGTGAGCGCCTGGCCGAGTTGGAAGTGGAGTTTTACCGGCTGGTGGCGGAATACGAGGCGCTGACCGGCGAAAAGATCGAATAAAGCGCGGCAAAAAAGCCCGATGCGGAATGGGAGTATTCCACATCGGGCTTTTCTGTGTCCAAGGGACGGCGCAGGGGCGGAAATAGTCTGCGGGTCGCCGCCCGCTTCCCTGCTACAATAAGGACACCAAAACGAATACGGAATGTTGGAGGTGGATGATGTTGGAGCAGCAGCGGGCACGCCAACCAGGCGAGACAATGGCCCTGTGCGGCAGGACATACAAAGTGGAAGAAGTCGTGGATTCTGACGGAATGTATATGAACTATCGCGTATCCTTTCCACAGCTCAAGCCCCAATGGGAGAGCGTGGTATATGAGCTCTATCCCAAGGGAATGGGGGAGCACATCCGCCGGGGCGCGGACGGCGCGCTCTTTTGCGACGATGTGGGAAAAATGGAAATGCAGGCGTACGTTTTGCCCTTTTGGAAGGGATTTCAGGCCCAGGCGGACGCGCTGGCCGGGATGCTTTCCAGCCGGGAGGGAGGGATCGGTTATGTCTCGACCCACGGCGGCCATTATATCCTGCGTGTGTCGCCCAGAGGAACGCCGCTGAGCCGCCGACTGAGCGGGAGTCCCCTTTCCTTTGAAGCGCTCATGGGGATCGCGGCGGGTCTGCTGGACGGACTGGAGCATTACCACCAGCGTGGGCTCCTTCACCTGGATATTTGCCCCCAGACCGTACGGCTTCTGGAGGGCTGCGGCGTACTGCTGGAACACCGTGGATATGGCTTGTGGCTTTCCCAGATGCCGGGGGCTTTTCCGCTGGCCGGTACCCCGGGTTATGCTCCGCCGGAGGTGCAGCTCAGAAATTACAGCCAGATTGATCAGACCTCCGATCTGTACGCCGTATGCGCCGTGCTCTTCCGGCTGCTGGTGGGCAGACCCCTGGGGGAGGAGGAGCTGCTGGGCAGCGGATTGCGCCGGGCCTTTTCCCCGGAGCTGGCGGCCTTTTACCATATTCCCTCCAAAACCATGGATCACATGGCGCGCATTCTGCGCAAGGGGCTTCATACTCTGCCCCGCAAGCGTTATCAATCGGTGGAGGAGCTGCGGCTGGAGTTGCTGGCGGCTACCCGACATGTGCTGTCCCAGGACCCCGTTTCCCGCAGACCGCCGGAGGGGCGGGCGCGATTCGTCTGAGGACCGGCGCCGGCGGGATTTACAGCGTCGGAAAGGATTGGAACGTCAGGAGGGAGCATTATGTTTTGGCAGCGCAAGAGGGAAACGGCGGGCCGTATGCTGGCCGACGCCCAACGGCTGCTGGCGGCAGGACGGGAGGCGGAGGCCGCCGGCCTTTACCGGGAGGCGTGGGCGCGCTGGGGAGACCTGACCGCCGTTTACAATCTGGGGACCCTTTACGCCCAGGGACGGGGGGTTCCTCAGGACTTTATACAGGCCGCCTGCTGCTATGGAAAGGCGGAGGAAAGAGGGGATCTTGAGGCGGGCAAGCGGAAGAAAAAATGCCTGCTGGATTTTGCCCACCAGGACCTGGAGAGAAGGACGACCAGGGAAATTTATGAGGCGCTGGACGAATTTCTCCGGCAGACTGATCCGGCGCGGGCCACGAAGCAGCGGCTGTGCGATACCGTCTATGATCTGGCGGCGGACCGGGGCGTGGAGGCGGCAGAAACCGACCGGGACGGTATTTTGAACGCCTACCACCGCAGCCTCAGCGCCGCGAAATTCCGGACCTATATGGGATATCTGGCCGACTGGTGCGCCGCCGGCACCGCGGACGTGGCGCAAAACAGCGAAAAGGCCCAATTTTGGCGGGCAAAGATGTAGCGAAAAAAGCACAGTGGACTTGAACCGAACCAGTAAAACCGGACAATAGACAAGCCCTATGAGCGGAGAGACGTCGCACAAGCGGCGCCTCTCCAGCATTTAGCTGGATGCGCTCGTAATTGTAAAAGTGAAGATAGTGGTCTATCATCTCGTTTGCTTCCAAGAAGGCAGCAGGTTTGCGGCGGTAAATGCACTTCGTTTTGAGGATGGAAAAGAAATTCCTCTTTTTTGCTGTTCATCCTGTCTGCGTGAACCTTCCCGTTCAGGAGATTTTCATACTTGTGCAGCTGCTGTCCCATGTGCTGCCATTTCCTGCGGCGACAGGGACTTTACCTGGAAGGATATCTTGCCGAAGCAGGAAAATAGCAGAACGATCCGCCCTGCAGTAAAAGTCAAAGGGCTTGCCGTCCGCAATACACAGACGGCAAGCCCTTTCGGCTGCGCAAGCAAGGTTTTCCATGGGGAACTTCACGGGCAAACGGCCGTATAAAAACCCCCGCTTCTCTCGGTCTCAAAGCACGGTCACAAATGAAACGGCAGGGCTGATGGCTCCGGCCAACACAAACACGACCCCGCCAATCCTTGTGTGAAGTATATAGAAATCGGATGGCGCCCCGCCAGTAGCATGCTTCCAGCCCTCTGTGATATCATAAAAAAGATGCGGCTTGAAAATCATGACAAGGCCAATTGCAATCAGGACAAGACCAATGACAAGGCTCATTCTGCCGCCTCGCTTTCTTCGCGTCGATTTCTTACTTGGAAAGCTGGACTACCGTCTCGATTTGTTCTTCGTTGTCCAAACTGACACTCATATCTTCCTCAATGATAGGCAGCTTAAATTTAATGGATTTCAACCACTGCCCATTGGGCTGACGCTCCGGGTAAATCTGAATCTCAGAGATCAGCATCTCCATCAACTGACGCCGCTCCACATCGTTCATCACGCCATACAGCTTCTCAAAGTAAATCAGCACTTTATAGATATTGTCGCCGGTCAGCTTTTCTGCTTCAATGGCCTGCTTTTTAGCTCTGGCAGCAATCAGCGACGATTCTGTATCTTCAATCTTATCATACATCCTGTAAAGGCGGTCATCAAGATCAGCCTTGCGCCGCACATAGTGCCGGTCATCCGGGTCGAGAGAATCAATCTCCTCCGCCAGCTTTGCTTTGACGGAATAATGCTGGCGCAGCTGCTTCTCGTAATTGGCAATCTCCTGGTCAATGGCAGCAGTATCCACCTTCATGTTGATTTTTTCCTGCATCATGGCAGCAAACTTCGGATTGCTCACTAGCTTTACAATGACTTCTGCTACAGCATCGTCCAGCAGTTCTTCCCGAATCTGTTTTTTATAGTCACATTTATGCCCGCGTATCATGGTACGGTGCTTGCAGCCGTAGTAGTAAAAATCCTTATACTTGGTGCCGTCCGCTTTGTGCTTGATGCTTTTGTTCCCATACATTCCTGCTCCGCAGACAGGGCACTTTACAATGCCGGAAAGAAGATGTACATGCTCGTCCTTCCCGCGGTTGACGTGTTCATACTTTTTTGCTTGTGCCAGCAGCTTCACCTGCGCCGCTTGCCAGACTTCTTCTGAAACAATCGCTTCATGCTGCCCGTCTGCAAGCAAATAGTTGTCCTGCTCCACCAGTTTATATTCGTTTCTTGTGCCACGAACTTTTTCCGTCTTGCGTCGGCCATAGGCGATTTTCCCGCAGTACACCGGATTTTTCAAAATCAAGCGAATCAAATGTGCGTCAAACAGAGGATTCTTCCCATTCTGCCGGGGGATTTTGCGGATGCCATGGTTCTCCAGATATTTAGCGATTCCGTTTGCACCAATATCCGTATGTACATACTGGTCATAGATGACGCGGATCGCCTCCGCTTCTTCCTCGTTGATAATCAGTTTCCCATCCACCAGCTGATACCCATAGGGGGCAAAGCCACCGTTCCAGCGGCCCTCCCTTGCTTTTTGGATACGGCCCTCCATGGTTTGGACACGGATATTTTCGCGCTCAATCTCCGCCACAGCAGACAGGACGGAGATCATCAATTTGCCCGCGTCTTTGGAAGAATCAATGCCGTCCTCCACACATACCAGATTGACGCCAAAATCCTGCATGACCTGAAGGGAAGAAAGCACGTCCGCCGCATTTCTGCCGAAGCGGGACAATTTGAATACCAGAACATAGGACACGCCGTCTTTTCCGGATTTGATGTCCTCCATCATCTGGCTGAATTGCGCCCGGCCTTCAATGGATTTTCCAGACTTTCCCGCGTCCTCATATTCACCGACGATCTCATAATCGTTATAGTCTGCGTAGGCTTTCATTTTGGCTTTCTGTGCATCCAGCGAATAGCCATCCACCTGCATAGCGGTGGAGACTCTGGTATAGGTGTAAACTTTTATCTTCTCTTTCTGCATCTTAATCTTCCTCATGTGGTGCCAATCGAAAAATTGGATTGGCTATTTTAACTTGGATTAGAAGTATCATCCTGCTTTTCCGCTTCCGACTTGGCCGTTTTTCCCAGTTGCTTAATGGTCTTTAGATATTCTTCCTCCACAGGGGAAAGAGTTTGTGCCTGATAGCGTTTATATTCTGCTTTCGCTTTTTCCATCGCCTGTGCATGACTGATTTTCCCTGCATGGGTCAATACTTCTTCCCCAGTCGCCCGAAGAATGTTATCCAGCTGCTCCACATAATCACTCATATACATGGGCCGGTGACGAATGGCCTGCACCTCGGCAAAGTCGAAATAACCGGATACCATTTGATTCAGAACCCGCAGTTCTTCCTCCGTCAGATAATTCTTGGCAATCCCAATATCTTTTGCCGTGGGAAAATCCCCGGAAAAGGTGGTAAGCCCCATAAATGGCTTATCCGCATCGGCCCGCTCATAGATCACTTCCGCAGCCGTATGTCCATGCGCTGCATAATGAAGCTTGTTCTGCACCATTTTGAAAAACGCAACAGATTCCGCACTTCTGGGGTTATAGTCCACGCTGGTGGCGTACAAGTCCAACACTTGACGATACATGACTTTTTCCGAAGAACGAATGTCCCGAATCCGTTCCAGCAGTTCGCGCCAATAGTTGCCACCGCCCAAATTTTTTAGGCGCTCATCGTCCATCGTGAAGCCCTTGATCATATATTCTTTTAGGCGCTCAGTGGCCCACCGGCGAAACTGGGTGGCAATCAAAGATTTTACTCTGTACCCCAAAGAAATGATCATGTCCAGATTATAGAAAGGCAGCTCTCTGGTTACTTGCCGGTTGCCCTCCATTCGAACCTGTCGGAATTTCCGACAGGTTGAAGTCTCATCCAGTTCGCCTTCTTCATAGATGTGGCCGATATGCTCCACAATGTTGCTTCTGGACGTATGGAACAGTTCCGCCATCTGCTGCTGTGTCAGCCAAACGGTTTCGTCCACAAACCGGCATTCTACCTTTGTAAGTCCATCTTCCGCCTGATAAATTACAATCTCACCCTGGCCCTGATTTGGTCTCATTTTATCTTCCGCCATTTGTTCACGCTCCCATCTGATTCCGTTTTTATGTTCCAAGAGGACAGGGAGTAGACCCATCCTCTTGTTTGGACACTTATATCACGTTTATTATATCATGCAGCAATTTTGCTTTCAACTGCTTCCGCATTGAACTCAGAGTCTTTTTTATTTGCTGCGCTATCCTGATTATCAAACGATACTGCCGGTGCGGGCAAGTTCTCAACATCCAATTCCGAAACATACTTTTCAATCAGGTTGGCCAGCAGGTCTGCAAAACCGCTCCACTCATCGATCATAGGCATTTTCCCTTTCTTTTTTATGAGGCTGTTTGTAAAAATCCAATACTTCCGGCGGTATCTGCTCCAAAATCGACACGGCACTGTCATAGTCGCGCCGTAGCTTGAGGTCTTCGATCTGCTTTAGGGTGCTGACCTTCTGCGCCGATGCAAGAGATTCTTCCAGTTCGGCATTTTTCGTTTTCAGCTTTTTGTTTTCGGATGCTGTTTTCGTGAAGGCTACGCCATATTTCCGCAGCAGCGTGTCCATCTTCTCCACGCTGGGAATATAGGTATCCAGAATCTTGCAGATTTCCTCCGCCCGGCTTTTGGCGTTAAAGGGATTGATTCCAGTGAGCAGATCCTCCAGTTTGCTTTTCTGTTTGGTCAATCTGGTCATCTCCTTAAATACGCGGGGCGGGATATGGTCGCGCCCGGTCAGGCTGGCGCTTTCGCCGCGCTCTAAATCCGGGAACTTCTTGACCACGTGTTTCCAAAACTCATCCTGCCACCATGTCAGCTTCTTTTTGTTGCCCATAATGTCTTTGGCGCTAAGCCTGCCGTCCTCAGTCAGGGGGACAAAACAAAGGTGCATATGAGGCGTTTTCTCGTCCATATGCACCACAGCAGATATGATTGTCTCTTTGGATTGATGCTGTTCCAGAAAGTGCAGGGCTTCCTCGAAAAACACGCGAATCTCTGCCCGTTTCTTCCCCTTGAAGAGCTCCGGGCTGGCAGTGAATAACGTCTCGATCATACGGATACTGTCTTTCCGGGTACGGCATCCGGCAGCGGCAATCTGTCGCTCTGACTCTGCCCGATACTTGCCGGGCGGTTTGACCAGATGGAAGTTGTACTTGCTACGACTGGTGTCCACATCGGGATTGCTGGCGTATTTCTCCTTTGTGCGCTCGTTATGGGCCTCGATATTGCCGATTTCAGGCCCCTTGTATTTTGCAAATCGCATAATCGCATATTGTGCTTTTTCCATGCTCAATCCCTCCGTTTCTGCCAGGCAATGTTATAACCCAGCACCTCAGCCAGTTCTACGGCCTCCCGATACCGCAGGGATTCCCGCTGCAATTTCCCGGAAAAATTGGATACGCTGTCGCTCCACCCATATTCATCGTGTAGTTGGTCAACGACTTCCTGCATGGTGTAACCGGCGCGGATGATCTGCGCTTTGATTTCGTTTCGGATACTTGACTTCATAAAATATTCCTCCATTTTCGCAAGTGACACCCTTAGCATTTACCTCCTGTTTTTGGGCGTAAAAAAAGGGGCTCAACTTTTCAGTCAAGCCCCCGTGGGAAGTTCCTCCTTTCTCCGCCAAGATACAAAAATACCGCCCGTAGTCTCGTTTGGGCGGTACTTTTTGTAAGATTGGCAGTCCATTATTAAGTTTTTTATTATGTTCCCTTTGTACACCGTTGCAAGGGTTTCCACCGAGACATGTCTGGACTTTGTATATATGGTCGTTTTGTTCAAGATCCCTATCCCGGTGTTTCGATTAACCCTGCGTACCACTTCCCTTATGCTGTCGTAGCAATAACTTCCTCTCAGCGTGCCGACACAGCCCGTCCGGTATGCTCATAATACACAAGAACCGCAGTTCCATTTCCTGTCTGGCTCATCATCGTATAGTCATCTGCTGATATTTCCACACGGGTCCTTAATCCCTGAGAATCCGTCCCCATCAGATAATAATGATGCGAAAAAATGCTGGTATGCGCTTGTGTTTCACTTACTTCTATATCTGTCAGCGTGACCGTCTTCGTACCCGACGCCAGATCAGCGGCAAAATCCTTCGTAAACCACATGCAGACTGCCGCACAGAAAACCGCGATGATCACTCCTGCTGTTTTGTTACTTTTTTCCCCTGTTTTCCAGTTATGTATGACCCGCACGACCACATAGATGCACACGATCCATATGACGGATATATTGCAGAATTCATCCAGTAACACCAGCTCTCCTGTCTTAGGCAGAAGCAGACCGGCAACTATGACCGCCAGTACAAGAACACAGAGAATGATCTCATATTTTGTTATTTTTCTTCTCACTTTGCTCATGATTCGGTTCCTTCCATTAGACTTACAAGATCATTTCTCCATGAAAATTCCTTTGCATAATCAATGCATGCTTTCCCAAAATTGTCTTTTTCATAGATATTTGAACCGTGATCTATTAAATATTGATATACCGGCATAGCCGTCTCTGTCGGCAGCTTTACAACAGTAATCGCATAATTAAGTGGAATTGCCCCATATTTGTCTTTGGCGTTTATGTCCACCCCAGCCTCAACCAGCAGCTGAGTTACTTTTAATATGTACTGTGGATCGGGCCTCATAACCGAAAAGTAAAATATATGCAGTGCATTTCTTTGATCTTTTGGACTTTTAAAGTTAACATCCGCCCCCTCAGATATTAAAAATCGAATCATCTTTATTTTTTCGTCTGTGTTGTGGTCATTGACAAACAGTAACTGAAACAAACTTAATCCTGTATACTTATGGAATAGATTCGGATCACCTGTATAAAACTTCCGGAAGTCCGAATAAGTTGCGTCTCTTACCGCATCAAAAATGTCTGTAATCCTCATAAATCTCACTCCTAAAATCACTCAATCTTGCTCAATAACTTTATCGTCCGTTTCCTGCAAATATCTTTCTGTATCGAAATGTGATTCAAGAATGTTTTTCAAGAATTCAGTTTCTACAACTCTGTCATTCTCATACAGTACAATTTCCGCTCCTTTTTTCTGTAACTCATCAATCAGTTCATTCATATGCTGCAGTCCGTCTATGTTATCCAGACTGCATATATCAATATAGCCATTATTACTTAAGCATTCTTTTATTTCCATAAGGGAACGATTCAGCATTTTTCTGATCAAGGGAATATATTTCTTTTCATTCCCATCTTTAATAACTTTAAACTTTATTTCACTCATGATGTATTCTCCCGGTCTTTTTTCCACTGTTGCATCTTCTTTCTCGTTTTCTCATTCCACCATGCTTTTTCGTCAACCTTTTTCAAATATGACGGCATTCTCTCGATACATTTCTTCCGCAATTCTCCTGCATCTTCTATAAGGTCTGCAAGAACTCTGCTCTCTTTCCTGGGTTCTTTTTCTTTCAGATATTCTGTGTAAATTACCCTGAATATACTGCTGAGTTCATCTGCCTTTTTCCTGTCTGTGCGTCCCGGGAAAATATGATAACAGGACCAGAGATATGCGTTAAGTTCCCGGATCTTCTGAACACTGACCTGAACTCCAAGGTCAATTTTTACCATATCACCGGTCGCATAAAGGAATATCAACGGTGTTGTGTCCCGATTCATTACACTGTAAGTTACGTCAGCCCCTCCTAAGATCACAAGTTCTTTCGGAACATATCTTCCATTAATCCGGAGCCAGTGCACACTTTCAGCAAAGTCTGTCCACCGCATTGATTCTGTCTTCAACTCAGTGATCGTCTCAAAATTTTCTTGTTCGATCAGCTCCTCCTGCTCTTCTTTTGTAAACCGCCTGTTCAGAGCGGGCAGACTCTGGTATGTTGTTCTATAATATCGGAGCAGGCGCGGCAGCGTCAGGACTGCGCCCGCCAATGCAAGAACACACGCTGCCAGCGACGGAATATTCTCCGGGCGCGCCAGTATCCCGGCGAAGCCTGCGAGCGCCAGCATTCCCCATACACACAGGGCAAGGTTTTTCTTAATGGGGTATCCTCTCCGCCATTCTGTTTTTCTCAACTGTTTCATTATTTTTCCTCTGTCAGCTTCGCGATTTTATCTATCTCAAAAAGTACAGGACTTTGATAATCCGTCGTTTCGTCAGCAAAGCACCGCGCTATGCTGTTCCAGTGGATATCCGGGAGTTCATTAACATTATCGCAGGATATGATCTGCTGCATAACGTCGTATATTTTTTTGATTATTCCCGAATACTGTAACTGCATACTATAATCGGAACAGAGTATCTGTATGACTTTTTCACAATGCTGTTTTATCTCTTCCATGTGCTTTGGCGAACCTCATCTAACCACTTCATAAAAATCTCGCTTGAATCTATCCCCGTCTTTGCGGAACAGATACTTTCATACTTATATTCCGTGTCTATTTTACCGCTTTTACAGTCATAGATTATTTTTAATTCTGTGGGGACAGGTTTTCCGTAATGTATGCATATTTGTCTTATCTTCTCCAGATCTGATTCTCCAAGATCCAGAAAATCCCATATCGCGTCCGGATCGGCAGCTATATTATTTGTTGTTTTAATCTGACCGTCAATGTTGAAAAATGCATTGAAAGAAATACTGCTTTCTTCGATGGAGCCATAAGCATAAACCTTATCTGCCCTGTTGCCCGCGAATTCGACGCATAGTGCAACAATCCGCGACTGGGCCTCCATAAATTCATCTTCAAATACTCTGTCCATAGCCTCCTCCTTTGAAACAATACTTATTTTCCCCTAACTTCCGCTGTATTCTCCTGACAGGAGCATATCCCTCACTTCATCGTACTCGTCCGGCAGCGCCTGCGACAACAAGCCGGACGCTTCTACACGGAAGACCGTTCCGTCATCATATAATACAGCCAGCACCATATGCTGGGGATCTGTGATTTCCTCTTCACCCGTTCCGGATTCCCAGTCAAAAACACCATACTTGTCTAACGCCTCAACAATCTGCTGTCCATCCGCATAATATCCGCCCTGTACCTGGTGGAGATCATCAAAAAGATACGCATCCGACGTTCGATATCTTTTACTGTCCAACAGATCATAGTATACACATTCTGTACTTGTGTTCTTATTTTCCATAAAAGCGACAGCATATACATTTTCCGTAAAGTCAGATGTGCGTTCTTCTATGCCGTCTTCAAGGAGATAACTTACATCATACATGCCGAATTTGCGTTCCGGTTCGTATTCTTCCAGGAGCAAAGGTATGTTGAGCGTATCCACATCTTCTGTCGTGATGTCAAAATCCTCAATAAACTGTTCCAGATCAACTTTGCTGTACTGTTCTTTTGTAAGTCCTGCCGCCCGGATCAGTTCTTCCGGAGTGATCAGCCTCTGTTCCGAATACGTCTCTTCCCCGGTTTCTGTCACATAGATACCCGGTTTCTGATCCAGACTCCAGAGAAATTCATCCTTGTTAAAAGTTTCTTCCGTAGTGATCTCTATCGCAGTAAGCCCTTCTTTATCCGGTTCTTCTCTGTAAAAAGGAATATAAATATATGCGATTTCATATTGTGCTTCATCTGTAATAACCGAATAGTGCCCTCTCAATTCCCGCCATGTTATTTTTCCGTGTTCACTTTTTTCATGGGAACTTGCATTTCCTTTCCAGCTTTTGCATTCGCCCTGAAAAAACTCTATGAATTCTTCCGCCTGTTCCGTTAAGTTTAACGTACTTTCCCCGGCATACTGCGAAAATAATCCCGTCAGCGCTTTTGCATCTTCCTTCTCTGCGCACCCGATAATGTTTTCTATCATTTCATCCGCCAATTCTTCATCAGAACGATATGCATTGGATGATCCCCGCTTGAAAACGATGCATCCGCTCAAACTGCATACAAGGGCGCAGCATACGATAAGCAGTAATACCTTCCTCATAAATTCTCTTCCTTTCAGCTAATATACGGTCACTTTCCCGCTCCCGGATATCGCGCACTCCGCCTCTTCGGTATAGATATCTTCCCGGAGCTTATCCTCATAATCAGATCTGCCAATCTGTTTCCACGCTTCAGACTCTGCCATGCGCAGATAGATCCCAGCCGGCACGCCCTGACAGTTCTCCGTCAGCCAGTCCGGTACGGCTTCCAAAAATGTCTCGTACTGGCCTGAACATAGGGCCTCATCCATAAAAATATACGTCACAGCGGAAACCTCCTTTAAAAACGATTCTCCATCCGCCGCACCGTTTCCTCCATCCTTAATTTCCGTGTATATCTTTATCCCTTCGGAAGGCAGATACTGCTCCGCAAATATGCGGACCTGCTCTTCGTAGGAAGGGCGCTTCAGAATTTCTCCGTAATCATCTTCATACCGGTACAGGCCGTTTTCATAGGTACGGTACACTGTCACGACATCCGATTCACCGCCCTGTTCCGGATACACCTTTAGGTGTTCCTGCTCGACGGCGTCTCCCGGCGCGTAGGATATATAATGAAACTGCTGCTCATATTTCCCTTCGATCCAGTCCAGCATCTGCACGACAGATGTAACGACCCCTTTCTGTGTATCGGTCAGTCCCTCATAAGGCCCGGTAAGGCCTGTCATGTCCATAACCTCTTCCTGTCTGGCACCAAGCCATGCGCCGCCGTCATAGCTGGCCTTCCATTCGCCGGGCCCGAAGGTGATGCTCCCGTCCGGAAATGTGCCTTCACCGACAGTCAGCCCCGTATGGCAGTTCACGATCTTTGCGCTGACACTCCAGTTTGGATCCCCTGTTTCCATGATTCCGGTCAGGACATCCGATGTCGTGATCGTCAACAGCATCTTTGCCTGTAGAATACCGTCGATATTCTCGTCGATATGATATATGAAACGGCTGTGATCGGTATCCGCCTCTACATAATAGCCCTGTTCGTCTTTCTCCATATCTTCCAGCACATCGTCAATGGACCCGGCGTACATCTCTATAAGTTCTTCTTTCTGCGTCGGCGTCACTTCCAGAATTAGATCATCCCCGTCACGCCTTACATCGGTACAGTAATCTTCAAAAGCCTCCATGTTGTCCTCGATATCTGTATTGGCAAACTTAAATATCGAGGCAGGTATGGTAATCTTCTCTGTCATCTCCGGCAATGTTTTTCCGGCATCCGGGTCCTGGACCTGATCTGCTGCCGGAGCGCCCGCACAGGCGCTGCAGACGAGTACCGAAGCAGCTGTTACCGCTGCGAGCACTGTTTTATATAGCTTGTCCATCCTCTCACTCCTCTGAAAACACATTTCTATGCTGATAATAATACCATATTCAAGCTGTAAAAGTTACCGTTTTTATAGATTTTTTCATCTCAGATCTGCTAAGAACGGCAACACCCCAGGCAGTCAGGGTATCTGTGCGCAATGTATCTCCACTCTCTGTCCTGACAACTGTTCTTCCATGATTAGTACGAGTGCTCCACCGCCTTCTTCTGACTAGTATCCGGTCACTACTGCCGTGATCTCATATTCATATACTCTGCCTTCGACGTCTGTATATGTCACGCTGCTTCCCTCATTCTCCATGCCAATATCGACAAACTGCGGCGCCGCTTTAGAGTCTGAGATCACAAACTACGGATTTTCTATTTCTACATATCCGGGTATATAGATAAGAATACCATAAAATTATGAAAAATTTTACTGCTGGTACAGATTACGGCGCAGCAGCCTGTGCTGTGATTCCATGTATTGTTTTTAGATTCCTGCCTCCTATACTTTTTTCATATTTATTGTATAGGATGGGCATTCTGCGCCGGGAAATTACAAATACGCACTTTGAGAAGCTATATATAATAATGTAAGCACACGAGCAGCGAGCAGCGAGCAGCAAGCAATGCCTGTGTTAATACACACAGGCCGCGGGACGGAAAATCCCCCCAGGGATTTCCGTCCCGCTATGCTTGTTGAGGGCATCGCCCCCAAGCCCCCTTGAACGCAGATTTTCAATCTGCGGCTGCGCGTTCTGCGAACGCTTTTGACCATAGCCAGCTCACCGCTGGCCGTGGTCTTTTTCTTTTTCGGCGTCGTGCTCTGCCTCCATGTTCAGGATGCGATCCACGTTGGCTTTGGCCGCCAAAAGCTCCCGCATTTCCTCGCGGGAATGGCGGTACTCGGCGTAGTTTTTCTTCTTTTCCTCCAGCAGCTTGGCGTACTCCGCCTGCAACTCCTTCATCTTGGGCAGCTTCTTCACGCCCAGATTGTCAAAGGAATCCTTGGCGGCCCGGTGAAGCAGGATTTCCGACTCGTGCTCCTGCCGGAATTTTGCGGAGTAACCGGCCTTCCGGTAGGCAACATAGACCTCGCGGGTCTTAGCATAATTGACAATGTGGGTGCGCAGTACGGCGATCTCCGCCATGCGCTTCTCCGCTGCCTTGATCTGCGCCGACAGCTCGTTGTGATGGGCGGTGGCCGCCGCCGCTTTGTCCGCCAGTTCGGCGTACTCCAGCAGGTTGTGCTCGGTGAGGAAATTCATAGTCCGGGCCATCTGCTTCAGGTTAAATACCTTCGCCCAGCGGACGTACCCCGCGCCCTTTCCGGCCTGTAATTTTGCCTGAATGTCCACCAGCAGATTGACTTTCGGCGGCTCGGCCTGTGCGGTGGTTTTCTTGCGGGGCGTGTGCTCTTTCTGGCCGGAGAGGACCGCCAGAAGATCGTCCAGCGTGTAGCCCGCGCCCAGACTGTCCAGCCGGGCCGCTCTGTCCCAGCCGGGCAACTTCAGCCGGTACGATTTCCCGCGCTTTGATACCTCGCAGCCGTCCTCCCGGAGCAACTGAAACAGCACGTCCAAGTCAGCGGGTTTCTGCGCCAGCGCCTGGTCGATGGCCAGCCGCAGCAGCTCCCGGTGGGAGGGCTTGGCCTGGTCTCCCAGCCACTTGTTGTAGCTTTTCCCATGCGGTTTCGGATTCTCCACAATGGACAGGCCATTCTCGATGCAGATGGTGTCGCTCAGACGGCGGACGGCCCTGGTGCTGCCCCAGAAGTTGCGAAACTTCCGGTCGCAGTCCAGATTCACCGCCGACCAGATGATGTGATTATGAACGTGCGATTTATCTATGTGAGTGCAGACTACAAAGGCGTGTCTGCCTTTGGTGAAGCGTTTGGCAAATTCCACGCCCAGGCGATTGGCCTCCTCCGGGGTGATCTCGCCGGGCTTGAAGGACTGGCGCACATGGTAGGCGATTACATCGTCCGCGCCGCGTATCCGCCCGGTGGCAGCGATATACTGGCGCTTTGCCAGCAGAAATTCTGCATCAGCGGTCCGGCTGTCGCAGCCATAGCCGGTAATGAGCCTGCCGTTGTCCGTCTTTTGCGGGTTTTCCACATAGTCGATGATGTCGCTGACCGCTTTGCTCTCGGTTCGGCCTTTGCCGGTATGCAGCGGCATGATGCGGGTGGTAGCCATAACAAGTTCCTCCTTTCCCGTAAACGAAGAAGATTTTTGCTTTTTTCATGGGGATTGACATATACTTATCCAGCAGAGCCGCAATCTCGGCAGCTCTGCTTTTTGCGTTAAAGGCTCCAATACCGGCCAGTAGTTCCTCCAGCTTGGCTTTTTGTTTGGTCAGGCGGGTCATCTCCTTGAACACTCTGGGCGGGATATGGTCACGTCCGGTCTGGCTGGCGCTTTCCCCACGCTCCAGATCGGGATATTTCCGCACCATATGTTCCCAGAACTTGTCCTGCCACTGGGTCAGCTTTTTCTTGTTTCCCACGATCTCCTTGGCACTGAGCCTGCCATCCGCAGTCAGCGGGACAAAAGAAAGGTGCATATGGGGCGTTTTCTCGTCCATATGCACCACAGCAGATATGATTGTTTTGGAGGCTTGGTTTTGCTGGAGAAAGGTCAGCGCCTCTTGAAAATAGGCTCTGATCTCAGATTTTTTCTTTCCCTGAAAGAACTCCGGTGTGGCAGTTACCAGGGCTTCCACGACTCGAACACTATCTGACCTGGTACGGCAACCGGCTTCTTCGATTTGCCGCTCTGCCTCCACACGATATTTTCGTTCCGGCTCGATAAGATGGAAATTATATTTGCTCCTGCTGATGTCCACATCGGGATTGCTGGCGTATTTCTCTTTGGTGCGCTCGTTGTGGGCTTCAATGTTCCCGATCTCTGGTCCTTTGTACTTGGCAAAGCGGAGAATGGCATACTGCGGCTTGCTCATACTCTGTCCCTCCTTTTCTGCCAGATCAGGTCATAGCCCAGCACGTCGGCCAGCTCCACGACCTCCTTGTAGCGAATAGATTCCCGCTGGAGCTTGGCCGACAGGTTGGAAACACTGTCCGACCAGTCGTATTTCTCATGGAGCAGGTCAACTACCTCTTGCATGGTGTATCCTGCCCGGATGATCTGCGCCTTAATCTCGTTACGTACCGTCATAATCAAAAATCCTCCTAAATTTACTTGATAAAAAAGCGAAGCTGGTACGCCCTCAGGCGTAGCCGCTTCGCTGTGTCGTGAAAACTTCTCTTGTTACCAAATCCGTTCAGAATTGCCGGTGCGATGTCCTGTCCATCATCCGCACCTTCCGACTTTCCCGTTCCGTGTGACTTGGCTCGAAACCGTGCGTTTTCCCATGATTCCATGCACCCGGTTCGCTGGTTCGAGAAGCACGGTTTCGTAAAATAATTTCTGCCAATTGTCAAATACTTTTCGATTCTCACTAGCCTTGATTTGCACCTCCGATTTTGCCAGTGATTTTTGATATACAACCGCTGAATTGCTATAAAAGAGAGAACAACGGTCAATCAAAGTGTACGTACGTACAGCGTCCGATTCCCAGTGTTAGCGCCGCCATTCTTCCGGCACATCTTCCGGTACGTACGTACGCATCGAATCACCGGAAAACACCGACATATTGTTTCTCACCAGTACCTCGATTCCCAGAAAGCCACGCACTCGCCGTCCGGCAGCATTGGTCACATTGTTGCAGTATTCCAGATTGTAGCGGCTCTGGCAGGCAATCAGGGCTTCGCTGAAACTGCGGGGTTTTAGGGCGGGCAGATTATTTTCGGTGCAGTAAATCTGATATGCCTCATATAGCTCTTTGGAGCTGGCAGATATATCGGCTTTCCGGCGAATATACCCGTCTGAATCCAGAAAATCAAAGATATTGTTGTTATCTCGTTTGACAGCCTCCCGATTGTCTTTTGTGCGCTGGCTCTCGGTAAACTTGAAATTGTTGGTGGCCAGCCGCTGCAATCCCTCAAAAGCCCACAGTAGAATGCCCTCCACCTCGGCTTTCATCTTCTCGGCAAGGTCAGGATCATCCACACGGCCAGCCGGTTTTTCTTTCGTGGTCAGCACCAGCTGGCGGCGGTAAAATCCGTCGCTCCGGTCAAACAGTGCCTGCAAATCCCCGTTGGAAAAAGCCAGCAGTCGGGCGCACATCCATCCCTGATAGCTCTGCTTGCCCTTGCGCTCCAAATCCATCTTGCCCTGGGCAGTGACGATGGACTTTACATAGTTGGTCTGACGCAGGGCTTCCATCCGCATATCGTCATCCACGCACAGGAGGATATGTTCCAAATCCGCACGGGCAAAGCGGTTCTCCGATATTTTCCCAATGCTGCCATCCTTCATATTCACACCGAACAAATGCCCCAGCACGGCACCAATCTGGCTCTTGCCCTCGCCGCCGTTGCCTTTAATCACCATCATCCGCTGTCCCTTATTACTGGGAATCAGGCAGTAACCGATATATTCCTGCAAGGTGGGAATGTCCTCCGGGTAGAGCAGGCTATCCAGAAATTTCAGCCAGAGGATAGGTTTCGGAGCGTTGGGGTTGTAGGCCACGGGGAAACGGTTGCGGACGATTTTCGGCTTTCCCTCCACAAAGGTCCCATCCAGAAAGAGTGTCCCGTTGGAAAGATGAATCCGGTCCGGTTCCGGAGGAAAATCCTCCTCCAGCGCCGCCAGTTTCATCAGTTCCACAATGTTGCTGATTTTGCGGGGAATGTTGCTGACCGCACAGTATTTCAGCTCCTCAAAAATTTCTCCCCGCAGGGGTAGTTCGTCAGTCACCCGACCTTCGGCGTAAAAAAAGCCCCGTTTGTGAAGATGATCTTGTGTGCCTGCAAGAACTCATCACAAAACAGGGCTTCGTTGATGCTTTTTCCATCGAACCAGACGGGCATCCCATCAGGCTGCGCTTTGTTTTTCATGGGCGTTATCCTCCTTTTTCAGCCTGTCCAACCGTTCCTCCAAACTGGCGATCAGGCCATTCTTGTTCAGCATCTCCACGATTTTCACCCGCTGTTCCAGCTCAGCGGCAATGAGCAAATCTGCCAGATACTCCACATAGTCCAGCATCTGGCAGGCTTCCACAAACCGGTCATCCAGAACATCTTCCGGTGTCTTGGGTGCGTACCGCACCTTCCAGCTTTCCAGAAGATGCAGATAATCGCACAATACCCGCAGACAGCGCACTTCTTCCTGCCGGTATGCTTTCAGCAGAGGACGTTCCGGTTTGGGCAGAGCGATTGCTGCCGGTGGTTTGTCCGGGTCAATCCCGAAGTCATAAGCCAGCTTCTGCGCTGCCTCGTAACTGCTAAGGTCAAATAACCTCGCCACAAGGTCGATCACATCACCGGTTGCTCCGCAGCTGAAGCAATAAAAATACCGTTCGTTCAGCTTCATGCTGGGGTGCCGGTCATCGTGAAAGGGACAGAAAGTCATGCCGTTTCGACTGACTTGCAGCCCATAGTGTTCAGCGGCTTGCCTCACGGTAACTGCTGCCTTTACAGTCGTAAAAATATCCATCTCATGTTCCTCCTTCATCTTTGTACAGGTTTCTCCTGTCACCTCAATGTACGGAGAAAAAGGGCATGGCTCAAAAAATCCGTCAGTCTTGCAAGAAAATAAAATACCGCCTCCAAAACTTGCAGAATTGCAAGATAGAAGGCGGCTGGATTCTTAAAATATGGATTGAGATTATTCCTGTTATGGAATATAATAAAAAGTAGAATTGTAAACAATGAGGGCTGGTTATGAAATATCTTTCTACGTTTGAAATTGCAGAGAAATGGGGGATTTCTCCCCGGCGGGTCGGCATCCTCTGCAACCAAGACCGGATTCCCGGCGCACAAAGAGCAGGAAGCCGCTGGATCATTCCGGAGGATGCAGAAAAGCCAACCGATGCCCGCATTAAAAGCGGGAAATACAGAAAAGAAACGAGGTGATCTGCCTATGGAACAGGAATATCTCCCTGGTGATACTCCACAGCAGAGATTACAAGATTTGATGAAGGAGTATAAAATTACGCAGGCAGAGCTTGCTTCCAAAATTGGCGTCGCGGAAAGTTCCATCAGCCGTTTCCTAAATGGAACAAAGAACAAACTGACTATTGAGCAGATCATCAGTATTGCCCGAATTTTTAATGTATCCTCGGATTTTCTGCTTTGTCTGACCAATGTGCCGGATAAGAAAAATTATGACATCTCTGAGCTTGGCCTTTCTGCCGAAGCAGCACGCAATCTCTATACGGGGCGAGTGAATCCGGAAGTGGTGAGCCGCCTGCTGGAAAACCGCCGCTTTGCCCAGCTGACCAGTATGATTGCCCTGTATTTTGATGAAACGATGGCTTCCGGATTTGCCGCACAGAACCAAATCCTGCAATCGTTAAGTTCCATGTTGTTAATGACTGGCAAAGAACAGCCAGACGTTCGGAAAGCATCGCAACAAGCGGCACAGGCAGTCTCTCTTAACAAGGTTCCGGTTTTTCAAGCCGATCTGAGCAATATTCAGAATCAATTCATGGCCGTTCTTCGAGAGATCAAAAAGGAAATGACTTCTGGGGAGGGGATTTCCCAGAACATGACAAAAGAGCTTACCGAGCAGATGTTCTCAGAACTGACCAAAGGGCAGGATCTTCATCATCCATCAGTTTCCCCAGAGCAGCTTGCAGCCATGGTCGTGCAGCCCATATCCCAGATGGGACTGGCAGAAGATGAATCACTGGCGGAATTACAGCAGGCGCTGCTTCACATGATGGAAAGTATGCAGCCTAAGCAAAGCGATGAGAACGATGACTAATGAGCGGCTTTGTACTCTGGCACAGCGAGGGGATACACGGGCGCAGGAGCAACTGGTGCAGAACAATCTGGGGTATATCCGAAAAACTGCAAATGAATTGTACATCAGCGTTGGCCTTGGGAACAGTGAACTGGGTATTGACCACGATGACCTGATTCAGGAGGGGAGTATCGCCTTGCTTCGGGCAATCGCCCTGTATGATCCCGGCAAAAAAATAAAGTTTTTGACCTATGCGGGGCCTGCCATCCGTAACGCCATGATGGATTTAATCTCGGCTGCTTTTGCGACCTTTGAACAGCGGATGCAATCTGACAAAGATGGTATCCCCGTGGAGAGAATCTGCTTGGATGATTTGCTTCCCGGCGAAGATTCTATGCAGCGTTCCAACCTGGTTGCTGACCCCTATGCGTCAGAGCCGGAAAAGATTATGGAGGAAGCGGAAAACCGGAAAGAACTATATGAAGGGCTGCGGCGCATATCAGAACGGGAGCGGGTTTATCTGCTGTACCGTTTTGGCTTTGAGGACGATATGGAGCATCCTCTTGTAGGAACAGCTCTGCATTTCCATCTTAGTGAGAGCCGTGCAAGGTCAACTGAAGCATTGGCGCTGGACAATCTCTGGCTGGAACTGCCGTGGTGGTATTAGTGCGTTGTCGCTGCGGCGAGACGAGGGATGATATACCTTTACTTCCTTTTCCGGTCAGTCGGATTCTGCCCGCTGTGCAAATCTTGATTTCGTCCTTGTCCGTACAAAATCCGCTTGTCCTACTGCCGCCGAAAAGTGACTGTCACCCGCTATCTGCCCACCCAGCAGATGGCGAGTCCAGCCCCTTTCCAGCGTTAGCCGGAAGCAAAGGTATAACACACTAGACTTTCCTACGGAAAATCGTGTGCCAACAGGGATGCTGCTCGCCCCTATTGGAAACCCAGAGCCAAGGGGATATTCCCCTTTGGATACCCTATTATTTTTGATAGGAATAGTACCAAGCCACTAAAGTGATTTGGTTTATTCCTGTCAAAAATATAAAATCCAAATATTCTCTTCTCAATGCTTCCGAGAATATTTGGATTTACAAACGATCAAATGCATGAACATCCTTGTGTTATATACTGACTATGGAGGTTAGACGATGTCCCATACAGATTTAAAATTTTTCACAAATGAGCCGGAACGAGATCTTTATAGCCGTTTCGCTGCAATATTGAAAAGCAACACTCAATTCTTTGATATTCTGGTTGGCTATTTTAGAGCAAGTGGTTTCTTTAAAATGTATGAGGCCTTGGAGAGTGTTGAAAAGATAAGAATTTTGATTGGATTGAATGTCGACAAGTTTACTGTAAAAATCATCGACCGAGTTACCAATGAAGTAAATGTTTCTTCCTTATCTGCTGCGGATGGAAAAGAAATAATTGCCGATGAAATTGAAAAGGAATTTGAAACAGCTGTCAGCTCTGCCGTAGTAGAAAAGGGCGTTCGTGTTTTTATGGATTGGCTCAAATCTGGAAAACTCGAAATGAGAATGTATACCCAAGCACCTATTCACGCTAAAGTGTATATTATGCGCAAGGATCAAGAAAAAGTACCAGATACTTTTGGCAGTGTTATTACAGGCTCAAGTAATTTTTCTGAGGCAGGACTTATAAACAACCTTGAATTTAATGTGGAACTGAAAGATTACGCTGATGTCAAATTCGCACTCGATAAGTTTGAAGAGCTTTGGAATCAAGGCGTTGATATCAAAGAAACTTACATTGAAGCGGTTGAGCAGAACACTTGGATGCGAAGTGATATTACCCCATATCAGCTTTATCTCAAAACTTTGTATGAATTTTTTAAAGAAGAAATTAATGCAGATAAAGAGAATTTTGAAACATTACTTCCTGATGGCTATATGCGGCTTCAATATCAAATTGACGCGGTTACTCAGGCAAGACAAAAACTCGATGCCTATAATGGTGTGTTTATCTCTGATGTTGTAGGTCTTGGTAAAACTTACATTTGCGCTATGTTGGCAAATAGCTTTAATCGAAACACGTATAAGCTTTTTATCTGTCCCCCCGTTTTGGTGGACTATTGGAGAAGTGTTTTGCAGGAGTTTGATGTTTCACGCTGCGATGTCGAATCCCTTGGTAAACTAGACAAAATCATTGCAAAAGGCGCCGACAAGTATTCCTATGTTTTTGTGGATGAAGCGCATCGTTTTCGTAATAGTGGGACAGAAGCATTTACTGACCTTCATCAAATTTGTCGTGGCAAGAAAGTGATACTAATTTCTGCAACGCCTATTAACAATTACACAAGTGATATTGAAAACCAGCTCTACCTTTTTCAAGCGAAGCAAAGTGGCACGATTAACGGCATAAAAAACATTGAGGGGTTCTTCCGCGGTCTTAATTCCAAACTTGCAAAACTTCCCAAAGGCTCTAATGCATACATGGCGCAGCTTAGAGAGAACTCCGAAGTTATTCGTGATCGTTTGATACGAGAAGTAATGATTCGCCGGACAAGAAGTGAAATTCAAGAATACTATGCGGATGATCTTGCAAAACAGGGGTTGGTTTTTCCAAAAGCGGGAAGTCCTGAAAAAATTGTCTATGAATTTGATGAAGAAACAGATGATGCGTTTAATCAGACTATCAGTATAATTAAAGATTTCAAATATGCTCGATATACTCCTTTGCTCTACTTGAAGGATAAAAAGAAATATGCCCAAATGCTCACTGCGCAGCGCAACATGGGCGGCTTCATGAAGGGCATTCTTGTTAAACGCCTTGAGAGTAGTTTCTATGCTTTCTCCAAAACACTTGACCGCTTTGCCGAATCTTACACTAAATTCATCGCTATGGCAAAGAGCGGTAAAGTTTACATTAGCAAAAAGGTCAATGTTTATGACCTATTAGATAGCGGGGATACACAAAAGCTGATGTATCTTTTAGAACAACAGGATGTTATGGAGTTTGAGACAAAAGAGTTTTCATCTCAGTTCATTCGTGATCTTGAAGCTGATCTCGCACAACTCAAGTCATTGCAGTTTATTTGGTCACTAATTAAGGACGATCCAAAGCTGGAAGAGTTTAAACACAATATTACAACCAATCCACTTATGAAGGGAAAGAAAGTGATTGTCTTTACAGAATCGATGGAAACAGCGGAGTATCTTTTTGCTCAGCTCAGTAGTATTTACGGTGATAGAATTATCTATTATAGTGGTCAAAGCAGTCCTGCATTAAAAGTTGAGATTGAAGACAGCTTCAATCCAAAATTCAAGAGTAAAAATAATGATAAGTATGATCTGCTCATCACAACAGATGTTCTTGCTGAAGGAATCAATCTCCATCGCGCAAATGTCCTTGTAAACTATGATCTTCCTTGGAATCCAACCCGTATTATGCAGCGCGTTGGTCGTATTAATCGTGTTGGCACAGAGCATGATAGAATCTATGTTTTTAACTTCTTTCCGACTGCGCAAAGCAAAAAGCAAATGCCTTTGGAAGAACGCATTTTGGAAAAACTGCAATCCTTCCATGACACTCTTGGCGAGGATTTTAAATATTTGTCTGACGAAGAAGAAGTATCTTCAAAGAAATTGTTCTCTGACCTAACTTCAGATTTGGATGGTGAGGAGCAAAGCACCAATCCTGAACTTGCATACCTCGGCATTATTCGCCAAATTAGAGATAACGATCCGAAGCTTTTTGCAACAATCAAACGTCTTCCGAAAAAAGCGAAAGCAGGTAAAATGTCCTGCAAGGTCGAAGACAGTTCGACGGTCACCTTCATACGCAAGGGGGCATTAAAGACATTCTTCTTGAGCAGTGGAGATAAAGCGCAACAGCTCACTTTTATGCAAGCGATTGAGTTGATTCATGCTGAGCCGGACGATAAAAAGGTAAGTGTTTCCAGTGAATACTACAACCATTTTTCTCAAAACAATATTGCCTTTGATGAAATGCTGGTTGCCGAAGAAGAAGTTACCACAGAGAAAGTGATGGTTACTGGCAACGACGCCAAAATTATCCGTTTGTTGAAAGCTATAAAGAGAGAGCCTCGTCTCACGGATGATCAGGAAGAAACCATAGATAAAATGATTAAGTTTTGGGAAAACGGCGAAATTCCCGCAAAGGTTTCAAAAGATATTATTAAGAAGAGTACTATTGTCACTGACATTGTGGAACTCTACTATGAAATTTTAAAACTTATTCCTCCAACCTATTTTGAGGAAAAGAAAAGTGGGCACGAACAAGTTGATGGCGAGAAACAAATTATCCTCTCCTGTTATCTGGAAAAAGGAGGAAAATCGAAATGAATGCTGTTGTAAGTAAAATAGAATCCATTTTACATAGTGAATATAACACCGTAAAATTTGTTGATCTTGTGAGAGAAATATTCCCTAATGTTCATCTTGTCTCCCCAGATAAGTTTAATAGGGAATACACAAACTTCTCTTCTCATATTGAAGGTTCAATTCACATTGGGAACTTTCAGACACCAGACAACAAAAAAATCATCATTATGGCGGTACAATTGAAGAAAGCTGGATATGTAGAGAACTCCAGAAGTACCCAACGAAGCTATGCCAAAAAGCTGATCGAGAATGGTAATGCCGATGCTGCTTTTATTGCCTTTTATACCGAAGGTGAGCCCAAATGGAGGCTTTCTCTGGTTCGTCTCGATTATGAAATGAAAATCGAGAATGGACGATTGAAAACTGCTGAGAATATTACTCCAGCAAAACGATATTCCTATCTTGTTGGTCAAAATGAGCCTTGCCATACGGCAATCAGCCGTTTTCAGCGTTTAATCACTGACAGCACTGCAAATCCTGAGCATCCGACGCTGGATGATCTGGAAGAAGCATTTAGTGTGGAAAAAGTAACAGATGAGTTTTTCAATTTGTATTGTGAGAAATTCCACCAGTTGCGTGAACAACTTGAATCTATTGAGGACTTCTGTATTGAAGCTGAACAGCATAACTTCACTTCTGCACAGTTTGCAAAGAAACTGATGGGACAGATTGTATTCCTTTATTTTCTCCAAAAGAAAGGCTGGCTTGGTGTCGGTGCTTGGCCCAATACTCTGAATGAAAAGGAATACAAGAATGCCTTTTACGCTCGTGGTGCAAAGTCCAGAGAATTGATTCCTGTTGTATACCGTCCTGTTGGTGATGGGACATATCATGTTTCCAGTGCTGGTCTGAAGCAAATCAGTGATGAAGATGAAGCTATCCTGGCACAGTGTGTAAAAGGAAAACCTTGGGGTAGCGGTCCGCATGATTTTATGCGTAGGCTGTTTAACTTTGCTGTACAAAAAATAGTAACTTCTACAATGATGTATTAGAGCCGCTGTTTTATGATGCACTGAATCGCAATCGGGGAGAACAAGGTTACTGTCCTGCGCTTCATTGTCGTATTCCTTTTTTATCCGGTGGACTGTTTGAGCCGATTGACGGTTATGACTGGGAGCATAATGATTTTTCTATCCCCAATGAAGTATTCTCCAATGTTGATATTAAGGGAAGAGAAGCGGATGGTATTCTCGATGTTTTTGACCGTTATAACTTTACCATGTGCGAAGATGAGCCGATGGAGCGGGAGGTAGCCATCGATCCCGAAATGCTGGGTAAAGTATTCGAGAATCTCCTGGAAGTGAACGACCGTAAATCAAAGGGCGCATTCTATACCCCACGTGAAATTGTACATTATATGTGCCAAGAGAGCTTGATTAACTATCTTGCAAGTGCTGTAACCGATGTTGAAGAAACCGACATCCGTGATTTTATCCTTTATGGTGACTTCATGAAGGATGAAGATACAACAAAGGAAAAGCGCCAAGGTAATGGAGAAATGTATATCTCCGAAAAGCTCTACAAGATTGATAGCGACGGAAAAGTTGTTGTAAACAAACTGATTGATATTGATGAAGCACTTAAAAATGTTCGGGTGGCTGATCCTGCTGTTGGTTCCGGTGCTTTCCCTCTGGGAATGTTGAATGAGATTGTTAGGGCACGTCAAAACATCTCTGCCTACTTTGCAATCACCATGAAACCCTATGACATCCGCATGATGTATCAGTTGGAACGTTCACCCCATACTTTGAAGTATGAAACAATTAGAAATTGTATTTTTGCAGCAGACATTGAGCCTTCCGCCGTTGATATTGCCCAGTTGCGTCTTTGGCTTGCACTGGTGATTGATGATGAGATAAACCCCAATGCTCAAACACCTTTGGATGGGCATAAAAATCCCCTGCCGCTTCCCAACCTGGAAAGTAATATTCTTTGCGGTAATAGTTTGATAGATGAGTTTGAAGGAACCCGCCTTATTAAAGAAAGTGATTTGCTCGGCAACACTATTTACCAAATGGATCTTGGTTCTGGGCGATTCGATGCAATAATCCGCAAACTCATTGAAAAACAGGACGAGCTCTTCCGATGTGATGATACTGAAAAGAAGCAGCAGCTGAAACAGGAAATCGAAGACTTGCGGAATATGATCATCCTTTCTCAGCTTGAAGGATGTCCTGCTGATAAGATTGAAAGGTTCCATGCCACCACCCATATGGCATCAAAACCATATGTTCTTTGGCAACTTGATTTTGCTCGTGTTTTCCGTGAAAAAGGAGGGTTTGATATTGTTATTGGAAATCCACCTTATATCGGATTTCATAAAGTTCCAAACAAAGAATATAATAAGAGTCATTTCAAAACCGCTGATGGTAAATATGATTTTTATGTTCTCTTTATCGAACGAGCAATACAACTTGCTTCACCTCGTGGTTTCGCGTCCTATATTTGCCCATCATACTTCTATAAAAGAAACTACGGGAAACGTACAAGGGAGCTTTTATTGCAGAGTACCTCTATCCGATATATTGCAGACTTTTCAGATTACCAGATCTTTGATACAGCTTTAACATATACCTGTATCTTTGGTGCAAGTAAGATTGTAAATCCTGATAATAAAATTCGTGTTCTGAATAAAACGTTAAGTATCAGTAATGCATACGAAATTGCTCAAAGTTCGCTGGGTGAGCCCACTTGGATTCTCGAAAAAGCAGACACGAATATTATCTTTGAAAAAGTTCAGTCTAAATCGTCTCATACTTTTGGACAGATTACAGAGTCTATTTCTCAAGGTATTGTGACAGGTAACAATGATGTCTATTTGATTGATGATGAGGTGATTGAAAAACTGCAGCTTGAAGAAACGTATTTGCATCGCGCATATAAGGGGAAAGATGTAGGAAACAGAAAGTTGCATAATGGCGGATATAAGGTTTTTTACCCATACCGAGTTAATGAAAAGGGTAAAACTGTATGTATTCCGGAAGATGAACTGCAAACTAATGCACCGAATATTTATGATTATTTGCTGAGTAAGAAGGAAATACTACTCAGTCGCGATTATTTTGTGAAAAGTAGTAAAGCGTGGTTTGAATTATGGAATCCCCGAAAAATGCAGCATTTTTACCGAAGAAAATTTGTGTTTTCTGAAATTGGTTTGATAAACGATTTTGTATTAGCAGATGAGTGCTTCTATACCGATAGTTGCTGTGGAGCCGAACTCAAAGATGAGTACAAGCAATATGAAACTTTTATATATCGTTATCTAAATAGCAAGCTCGCCACGTATGTATATAAAAAAATATCGGTTCCTAAAGCAAATGGCTATTCAATATACAAAAACGCTTTCTTAAAAACTATGCCAATTCTCTTACCATCAGAGCAAACAGATTTTCAATCTATGAGTGATAACGAGTTTGATGCCTATATTTATAATCTGGTTGGATTAACGGCAGATGAAATTAGGATGGTAGAAACAGCAGAGTATTCTCAAGCCAAATAAGTAAAGTAAAACATCGCCCACCAATCACTGAGGATCGGTGGGCGATGTTGCTTCGTTCAGATATATTAGCAATTTCGAATTCTTTAAATACCTATTTTATGTTAGCACAATATGGGATGACTTATATTGTGCGTTAAATCATCCCAAAGAACTTCAATGCTTCTGTAATTGCTGCTTCCTTTTCCGGCGGGCATTTCGGTTGTCTGGCATTTTCAGACTTTGGTTTGTTATAGTTCTCACGCTCAATAATGCCATATTTCTGCTTGACTTGGGCAATATAGAGGGAAGAAACTTTCAACCCGGTCTGCTGCAACACACGTTCTTTAATTTGACCGTATGTGGCATCTTTCTGGAATCCGGACATATCCATATCCTCCAGTGAGAACTCTACCCGAACCTTTTTGGAGTCGATTTCCCCCTTGGAAAGCAAGACAACCGTCTCCACGTGCGCAGTTCTCGGGAAGAGGTCTACCGCCGTGGCCTGTTGGGGGTGATAGCCCAGAGCGTCAAACCGCACCAGATCCCGGGCCAGGGTGGCTGGGTCGCAGGAGACGTACACAATGCGCTTGGGTCCCATGGCCGCCACCGTCTCCACCACGTCGGGCGCCAGACCCTTGCGGGGCGGGTCCACACAGATCACGTCGGGCCGCAGCCCCTCCGCCGCCAGACGCCGCGCCGCCTCTCCCGCGTCGCCGCAGAAAAACCGAGCATTGAGAATGCCGTTTCGTTTTGCATTCTCTTTCGCGTCCTCCACCGCCTCCGGGACCACCTCCGCCCCGATTACCGCGCCGGCCTGCCGGGCCATGGTCAGCCCGATGGTGCCGATGCCGCAGTACAGATCCAGCACCGTCTCCCCGCCGGTGAGCTCCGCGTATTCCGCCGCCTTGCGGTAGAGAATCTCGGTTTGGTCGGGGTTGATCTGATAAAAGGACGGCACCGACAGCCGGAAGGAGAGCCCGCACAGGGTGTCCATCAAAAAGCCCTGCCCCCAGAGGGTGCGGTAGCGGTCGCCCAGAATGACGTTGTTTTTCTTCTCGTTGACCCCCAGCACCACACCCACCAGACCGGGCTCCGCCCGGCGCAGGCAGTCCACCAGCGCCGCCTCCTGCGGGACCCCCTTGCCGTTGACCAGCAGACAGAACAGGGATTCCCCCTGCCGGTTGGTGCGGACGTAGACGTGGCGCACCAGGCCCGTCCCCGTCCGCTCGTCATAGGCCGTAATCTGATGGGCCGCCATCCACGCCTTGGCCGCCGTGCGCAGCCGGGCCGCCGCCTCGCTTTGCAGCAGGCAGTCGGCCACGTCGATCACCTGGTGGCTCCGTGCCCGGTAAAAGCCGATCTTCGGACCGGTCGACACCGGAAACTGGGCCTTATTGCGATAGCGCTCCGGCTGGGCCGCGCCCAAAATCTCCTCCACCGGCAGGTCCAGACCGCCGATCCGCCTAATATTCTCCTCTACCCGGCTGCGCTTGGCCGCCAGCTCCTCGGCGTAGGCCATGTGGCGGAACCGGCAGCCGCCGCACTGCTGATAGTAGGGACAATCCGGCGTCAGCCGCTGGGAAGAGGGGTCCGTCACTTGCTCTGCATGGCCCCAAATCGCGCTGCGGCCAATCTTGTCCAGCCGGACTTTACAGGTCTCCCCCCGGATGCCGCCGGTCACAAAAACCACCTGGCCGTCCAGCCGGGCCACGCCCGCGCCGTCGCTGCTGTATCCGTCTATCGTCAGGGTCACCAGCGGGCCCCGCTCCTGCTGTTTCTTTTTCATCGCAACCACTCCACAAGATAGCCTTCCAGTGCCTCATAGGGCACTTCCACTTCAATGGGGCTGTTGGACGCCCCCAGTTCCCCGGGCTGAAACCAGAAGGTAAACCCGGTGTCCGTCAGGTAAAACTGATCCGGCTGAAAGGCCTCCTCCGCCTGGCGCTCCAGACCGGCCAGCGCCTCCGACTGACAGACCGCCTCCAGCGCCGCCTGGGTGGCGCTCTCCACGTCGGTACAGAGGTCCCCGAAGGTGAGCCGCCGGCCGTCACGCAGGTCAAAGCTGTCCCCCAGGAGCAGCACCGTGGGATGGGCCGCCCCCGCCGCCGCGGCGTAGAAGGTCCGGGAGACCGACAGCACCCGTTCACTCAAAAAGGTGACCTCATAGGACATCTCCTCGATGGTGGGCTGGAAGGGCAGTCCCGCCTGAAGCGACACCTCATAGTCGCTGACGGCGTCCTGGGCGGTGGAGGCGGCGTTGTCCAGGAGAGCGGCGCCCATCTGGGTATACCGGTCGTCAATGGCCAGCAGGGCCGCGGAGTCCGGATAGTTTACCACATGGGGGAGCGCGTAGTCCACCGTCAGCACCACCGTGCCGTCCTCGGCGGTAAATTCCTGGCTGAACCGCTGCTCGGTCAGCTCAGGCGCCACCAGAACCACCGCGGTGGGCGCGGGCGTGGGGTCCGGCGT
>NZ_JACLZC010000121.1 GCF_016901735.1 Pseudoflavonifractor phocaeensis
AGAGCTTGCGGAAGATACGGCCACTCAGAGAGCCGGTAGGAACCTTATCGAAATCAAAGGAGACCAGCGGGGCGTTGAGGGCGGCGCGGTTCTGGGCGCGCTTGCCGAAACAGCGGTCGATCCAATCGTTGCCCGGAGCGGCCCAGGGCTGGGGCGCTTTGCCCTTGGGGAGGGGGCCATAGGCGGCCAGTTCCTTGCGCTCAATCTCGGGGAGGAAGAGGGCGTCACAGCCGCGCACCAGCTCGTTATATACCTGATTGGTGGTAAGCCCCAGCTTCTGCACCCACTCGTCCACGATGGGCTTGGTGAGGACCACCTTGTCACGGCCCACGCAGCCCTGGAAACGATGATAAAATCCTGCGGCCAGGTAGGTGGCCATCTGGGTGGTGGGGACCTCGGCGGCAGCAGCGCCCAGCAGATGGTAAACGCGATTTACGTTATGGCCGCCGGGCAAAAGCGCCATGCCGTGGGTGACGTTGGCCAGGTGACCGCGCATGGTCAGACCCTTGTCGTCGCCGGACGCGGCGCTGTCCAGCTCCACGTCGGCCAGATAGGCCATGACAGTGTCGGCGGCCAGATGGGTGGCATAGCGGAAGCCGTCGGGCAGGAAAGTGCTGTCCGGCTCGGTGGCCGAGATCAAGTGGCACATATCCACGGGAGGCTCCTGGGTATCCACGGTAAAGGAGCCATAGTTCTGGGAAAAGTGGTCGTGGACCCGACGCAAATCCATGTGGTAGTCCAGCTCTTTGAGGGTGGCATAGCTGTTGGCAAAGTTGTCCTCCACCAAGGAAGCGGCACCGGCCAATCCCGGTTCGGAAATCACCACGTCGGGCAGGAAGAAGAAGCCCATAATGTTGCCAAAAGAGGACCAGCCGAGGTCCTCCAGGGCCTTACGGACGATGTAGCAGGTATCTAACAAGCAGCCGGAGCCGGTGCCGCCCGAGGTGCCGGCAAAGATGTAGATATCCAGAATAGGGCTCTGGAGGCCCCTGAGAGCGGCGACACATTTTTCCTCAATTTTGACCTTGAGCGCGGCGGCCTTGCTGACAAGCAGATAGCGGCCCACCTGCCGGACCCCACCGGATCCTACGGGAAAGCGCAGGGAGTTGATGCGGTCAATGTCCATCCAGTTGAGGGTGGGATTGGCTTTGATGACGTCCTTTCCGCTCAGCGCCGCCCTCAGATGAGGATTAGAGATGGAGAAGAACTCGGAGAACTTGTTCAGCCGGGCCTTGCCGCGCATACCGTCGATCTCGGTCTCGTCGGAGTCGATGGCCAGGAACTGGATGTGGTCATAGTGAGGAATGGGTTCACCCGGATTATCGGGCTCCAGCTGCTGATAGACCTTGCGCTTGAGCTCGGCCAGGGCGGCGATACCGGTACCGCCGATGCCGATGGCCACCGCCGCCGCGCCGCCATACTGTTTGGACTGCTGACAAGCGGGAATAATGCCTCCGCCATATTGGAGCAACAGAGAATCGTAAGTCATACAAACGCCCTCTTTCTCAATAAAACATACATGATTTAGAAGCAGAATACAACATCTATTTCAATAAACGTGCAAAAAATTACGTTATCACTGTTTCAGGAAAAAAGAGAAGAAGCCGTTATCCTCCGCAATCGGACGCCAGGTGTTGGAGAGAGCATCCCATACATACATATCGATGGTCAGAGGAACCCACTGGTGGATGCTGGGCGCCCAACCGAAGTTGGGATTGTTGTTTTCGTACACATTAGAGATAACGTCTGCCGTCGTACACCGTCCACACCTTGGGCTGGGGGGCGGGGTCATCCTTCCCGTTTGGAACGATCCCACTATGCCACTCTTCCTCGGAAAATTTTTCATGGAACTGAGCAATACAGCGGACCAGACCCAGATAGAACCGGAACAAGCTGTTTCTTTCCTCTTTGGGGTAGCCAGAGAGGGATTCACGCAGCCTTTCAAGCGCATATTTGTCCCATTCCTGCTCCAGAATATAGCCGATGATATTGTCGCCCGGCTGCAAAAGGGCCTTGCGGCGCTCCCGAATCAGTTCATCCAGCTCCTGGCGGGGCTGCTCCTCCGGCGAGAGGGAACGGTAGGTCAGGAAGGCCTGATAGAGGGGGTAGTCCTTGGCGTACCTCATCTCTTCCTCATTCTGAGAGAAGATCAGGTCTACTTCCATGTCGCTGCTGATATAGGTATAGAGAATGCAGGAGATCTTTTCATGGTAGACCTTGTCGTCTTTGACATAGTAACAGGGATTACCGCAGTCGTTGATACAACGAAGGACACCGTAGAAGAGCAGGTCGGTAAAGAAGCCGAGGTCCGCATCATAACCATCATACTCACACTCAATGTCATTGAGGGTGTGAATTGCCCGTTGCAGGTCATCCCGTTTTTGCAATTCCGCCCGGACGATCCGCTGGAGCATGGGGGCGGCGAGGAAATGATCTTTCCGCACCCGGAGAACCGCCTTTTCTCCCAGCTTGGGATCGCCGTCGTTTTTGAGGAGAACCTCTGCCTGCCCCATACCGGGCTTGTGAATGTCCTCCAGCTGCTGCTTCAGGGCCTCCCGACGCTGTTGCAACATACCGCGCTGGAACAGACCGTCCCTCATAAAGTCGTCCAAGGTGTAAGAGGGGATCTCTATCGGTCCGGTTTGGAGGATTACATAGGAATAGTTGTGGTTTCGGCAGATAATACCGGCCTGTTCTCCCGCATCGTAGAGCGCCAGTGTGTCTTTTCCGTCCGGGTACAGGTCCGGCGCTTTGGAGTAGGGCACGGGTACGGGGAGGAGGCTCCGCCAATCCTTTTCACCTGAGCCGTCGTTTCCCCGTCCGGTATAGGCGTAGAGGTGGATCCCCGCGCCGGAGTATTTGTGAGCGGTCTGATCATAGGCGTCTTTCAGCATTTTGATACCTTCATAGGCATAGAGGGGCACGCCGGAGAAGAAACGCAGGGCAAAGATACGGCCTTTCAGGCTGGTTTTGCGTACCATATACTCGCTGTGGGAATGTTTGAAGTTGTCGGCGGCATTGCACACGGCGATGGTACTGCGGGGGACCGAAATGCTGCTGGCCTGGAAGGTAACGGCGGGGTTATCCAGAGCAAAAGTGGGATTGCACCAGAACAT
>NZ_JACLZC010000122.1 GCF_016901735.1 Pseudoflavonifractor phocaeensis
GGGAACCGCCTGAACTGAAACATCTAAGTAGGGCGAGGAAGAGAAATCAACCGAGATTCCGCCAGTAGTGGCGAGCGAACGCGGAAGAGGCCAAACCAGAGGATTTATTCTCTGGGGTTGCGGACTCACACAACGGTGGTAAAGTCTAGCCGAATGGTATGGGAAGGCCAACCAGAGCGGGTGATAGTCCCGTAGGCGAAAGGCGAAGCCATTAGTGAGGATCCAGAGTACCGCCGGACACGTGAAACCCGGTGGGAAACTGGGGGGACCACCCTCCAAGCCTAAATACTACCTGATGACCGATAGAGGAGCAGTACCGTGAGGGAAAGGTGAAAAGGACCCCGGGAGGGGAGTGAAATAGAACCTGAAACCTTGTGCTTACAAGCAGAGAAAGCACGTTAAAGTGTGATCTCGTACCTTTTGTAGAATGGTCCGGCGAGTTATTGTTACTGGCAAGCTTAAGGTATTGAGTACCGGAGGCGCAGCGAGAGCGAGTCTGAAGAGGGCGTATAAAGTCGGTGACAATAGACCCGAAACCGGGTGACCTATCCATGAGCAGGTTGAAGTGGAGGTAAAACTCCATGGAGGACCGAACGCACGCTCGTTGCAATGATCGGCGATGACTTGTGGATAGCGGTGAAATTCCAATCGAACTCGGAGATAGCTGGTTCTCCCCGAAATAGCTTTAGGGCTAGCGTCAGCTTAGATTACCGGAGGTAAAGCACTGAATGGGCTAGGGGCCGATAAGGTTACTGAACCCTATCAAACTCAGAATGCCGGATAATTGATGGTTGGCAGTCAGACAGTGTGAGATAAGTTTCATTGTCAAAAGGGAAACAGCCCAGACCCACAGCTAAGGTCCCAAATACATGCTAAGTGGAAAACGATGTGGAGTTGCGAAAACAACCAGGATGTTGGCTTAGAAGCAGCCACTCATTAAAAGAGTGCGTAATAGCTCACTGGTCGAGTGACTCTGCGCGGAAAATATAACGGGGCTAAGCATGTAACCGAAGCTTGGGCTTGCCGCAAGGCAGGGGTAGGGGAGCGTCGAATACGGGGCGAAGTCGCAGCGAGAGCAGCGGTGGACTGTATTCGAGTGAGAATGCCGGAATGAGTAGCGAGAATTATGTGGGAATCATAATGGCCGAAAATCTAAGGTTTCTTGGGGAAGGTTCGTCCGCCCAAGGTAAGCCGGGAGCTAAGGCGAGGCCGAAAGGCGTAGTCGATGCACATACGGTAGAAATTCCGTAGCCGCCGAACTTTAAGCACGCTGACACTTTGGAATAGAGGGACCCGGGCGTTGGTTGACCCGGGCGAAAGGGACCGAAATTATAGTAGGGAAGTCCTCGATGTCCAGAGGCGAGAAAAGGCGTGAGGGATACTAAGGCGCCCGTACCGCAAACCGACACAGGTAGATGAGGAGAGAATCCTAAGGCCAACGGGAGAAGGGTTGTTAAGGAACTCGGCAAATTGGCCCCGTAACTTCGGGATAAGGGGCGCCTCCTACGGGAGGCCGCAGTGAAAAGGCCCAAGCGACTGTTTACCAAAAACACAGGTCTATGCTAAATCGAAAGATGACGTATATGGGCTGACGCCTGCCCGGTGCTGGAAGGTTAAGAGGAGAGCTTAGTCGCAAGGCGAAGGTTTGAATTGAAGCCCCAGTAAACGGCGGCCGTAACTATAACGGTCCTAAGGTAGCGAAATTCCTTGTCAGGTAAGTTCTGACCCGCACGAATGGCGTAACGATTTGGGCACTGTCTCAACAGCCCGCCCGGCGAAATTGTTGTACTGGTGAAGAAGCCAGTTACCCGCAACTAGACGGAAAGACCCCATGGAGCTTTACTGTAGCTTAATACTGGAAATCGGTAAATCATGTACAGGATAGGTGGGAGGCTTGGAAGCCTGGGCGTCAGCTTAGGTGGAGCCACCCTTGGGATACCACCCTTGATTTGCTGGTTTTCTAACCTGCGGCCGTGAATCCGGTCGGGGGACACTGTTAGGTGGGCAGTTTGACTGGGGCGGTCGCCTCCAAAAGCGTAACGGAGGCGCTCAAAGGTTCGTTCAGCACGGACGGAAATCGTGCAGTGAGTGTAAACGCATAAACGAGCCTAACTGCGAGACTGACGGGTCGAGCAGTAACGAAAGTTGGAGTTAGTGATCCGGCGGTATGTGAGTGGAAATGCCGTCGCTCAACGGATAAAAGCTACCCTGGGGATAACAGGCTGATCTCCCCCAAGCGTCCACAGCGACGGGGAGGTTTGGCACCTCGATGTCGGCTCGTCGCATCCTGGGGCTGAATTCGGTCCCAAGGGTTTGGCTGTTCGCCAATTAAAGCGGCACGCGAGCTGGGTTCAGAACGTCGTGAGACAGTTCGGTCCCTATCTGTTGCGGGCGTAAGAGATTTGAAGGGAGCTGTCCTTAGTACGAGAGGACCGGGATGGACGTACCTCTGGTGCACCAGTTGTCCTGCCAAGGGCATAGCTGGGTAGCTATGTACGGACGAGATAAACGCTGAAAGCATCTAAGCGTGAAACTCCCCCTAAGATAAGATCTCTCACTCTTTATGAGGTAAGGCTCGATGTAGACTACATCGTCGATAGGCCGGAGGTGGAAGTGCAGTAATGTATGGAGCTGACCGGTACTAATCAGCCGAGGGCTTGACCTTAACAAGAAGCAATGCAGGCGCTTGCGGAGCGGAGCTGGAAGATCTACATTGTTCGGTTTTGAGGGTGCGGAAAGCGCCCCCACTTCTGGCGAAAGAGAAAGTAGAAAAGAGATTAAAGTTTTCTTTGCATACTTTCTTTTTCAAAAGAAAGTATGCGCCTTTAGCTCAGCTGGTAGAGCAACTGACTCTTAATCAGTGGGTCCCCGGTTCGAATCCGTGAAGGCGCACCAATGGCCCGTTGGTCAAGCGGTTAAGACGGCGGCCTCTCACGCCGCAAACATGGGTTCGATTCCCGTACGGGTCACTTTCTTTCTCTGGAAAGAGAA
>NZ_JACLZC010000123.1 GCF_016901735.1 Pseudoflavonifractor phocaeensis
GCCAGTCGGACGGGTCATTTTTTACCCGCTTATCCCGGTAGGACTTCTTGGAAGAACGGAAATTGACGGTATGCCCCATATATTCCGGTTTCTCCAGCATGGAGCTGACTGTGAAGCCGTACCAGTCATAGGGGCGGCTGGTGTCCACGGTGTTCTTCCGGCTGCCTCTGCCGTTTCGTGCCAGATAATAGGCGGGGCACTCTACCTTTTCCTGTGTGAGTATCTTGGCGATCTCATGGGGTCCGTGCCCCTCCACCGCAAGCCGGAAAATCCGCCGCACCACGGCGGCGGCTTCCTCGTCCACCAGCCAGTGGTCCTTGTCCGACCGGTCTTTTTTGTAGCCATAGATGGCGTTGTTGGTGGTTGGCTTGCCCGCCTTGCCCTTGACACGGTATGCTGCCGAAACCTTTTTGGACTGGTCACGCAGATACCATTCATTCATGATATTGAGAAAGGGCGCAAACTCGCCACTGTCCTGTTCCTCGCTGTCAATGTTATTGGCGACAGCAACAAAATGAACCCCATTCTGTCGGAACATTACCTCGGTGTAAAAGCCGGTTTGCAGGTAGTTTCTGCCAATCCGACTTAGGTCCTTACACAGCAGGTGGGCCACCTTTCCCGCCTCGATGTCCGCCACAAGGCGCTTCCATGCGGGACGGTCAAAGTTGCCGCCGGACCACCCATCGTCTGTGTAGTGGACGATATTGGTGTAGCCCCGCTGTGCTGCATAGCTTTCGAGATAACGTTTTTGGTTCAGAATGGAGTTCGAGTCACCCGTGAGGTCATCGTCACGGGACAGGCGCTCATAGAGCGCAGTGATTTTTTCTTCCGTCTGTCTGTTTGCCATATCAGGCGCTCCTTTCAGACGGACGGCTCATTTGTGGCAGTTCCATTATACCACATTCCGGCTGGTTTGCCAGCCCGTCGTTGCGGATCAGCCGCAGAATTTTATCTTCCATCGTTTCCTCGGCGGTTTCGCTGAGGTAGACACGAACTTTATAGGTGGTGTTGCCAATATGCCGGGTCAGAAACACGGCGTTTTTATCTGCCATAGAACCTCTCTTTCTTGCGCTTTCGGCGCATCCGGTGTATACTGTTGTTATAGTTCCGTTGTTTGTAACCTGCGATTGTGTTACTTCTTTTTTGTGCCAAGCCTGAACATGGCGAAAGCCCCCTTTCTCCCGTGTGAATGAGCAAATGTAACCCAAGTAACTTGTTTTCGGATTACTCTTTCACTAATAGGAGAAATCCGGGGTGCAAAACGGAACCATTTTTGAAAAATCGCAAAATATTTTTTTGAAAAGAGGTGGAGTCATGGCGTATCTGTCTGATGACGAGCTTCTGGATACCGAGGGTGGCTTCACCGGATGGGACGACGGGACAGGCGCTGGGGCGGCGGAGGAAACGCTGGAACAGGCCCTTGCGGAAGAACGTCTGGCCGAGCTGGAAAATGAGCTGGAGCAGGACGAGCATCCCGTCGATTATGATGCCGAACTGGAAACCGAGGAAGAAGAAGCCGCCCCAGTCAGCGAAAAGCGACTGAAACGGGAGCTGCGGGCGGAAGCTGTGCGGCGGCTGGAGGAAGCGGCACGCACGGAGAAGGATTTCCGGGACGTGGTGGAGGAATGGAACAAGCTGGACCGGAACCGGGAGCGCCGGGAACGGGACCACGAAAACCTCCGTGGGGATGTGCCGCTGGAATATCAGGCGGTGCCGGAACCGAAGCTCATTCCCCGCTGGATGAACAACCCCGCATACCGGCAGCTGATGGCCGGGAACTTTCTGGACATCCTGTTTGACTGTCCCTATGAGATGCACAACCTGACCGCTGATCCCTTTATTTCCCGCATGGTGGAGGAACTGAGCGAGGAACATAAGGAAGTTCTGTATTTCCTCTCTTTGCGGTTGTACAGCACCACCCGGCTTGCCGCTATGCGTGGGCAGTCTGACCGCAACATCCGCAAGCTGCGAAAAACCATCCACAAGAAATTGCAGCGCCAGATGTATGACCATCTGTGCGGCAAGCAGGAGCATGGCGGCGGTTTGACCTTGCGGGAGCGTCAATTTTTGGAGGAATACTCGAAAATCGCAAGGAAACAGGGAAAGGACACCGTGATCCGGCGAGAGAACAAGACCAAGCGCAGAAAAAAGAAAAATCGCCCCTGATAATTGGGACGATTAAGGAGAAAGGGCGTGTATGATGAAAAATTTGTTTGAACAATCCCGTTCCCATTGGGTGCGGTACGATCATTATGAGCTGAAAACAGCGGAAGATGGCAAGCGGTATATCACCCCCGGCAAGAGCGCAAAGCCGGATGTCTACAATCCGCTGAAAGAGGTCCCGAACATTGTGCTGGATGCGCTGAATGTGGGGATGCTGATGATGGGACGCAAGCCGGAAGCAGAAGTGGAAAAGGCAATAATGGAGTTTATCACCCGGTACGGCCTGCTGGGGATGATGACCGCTCTGCCCACTACGCCGTCCTTTATGGACTACGAGGCGGTGTACCTGCCGAAAAACCATTTCATCAAGGAAGAATCCATGGCGACAGACAAATACCTGTCCCTGTTTTACCCCTTTGATCAACTGGATTTGGTAAAGAAGGGCATTGAATCCACATGGAATGTGTCCGGTGACCGGACGATGGTTGCCCTGACCATGACGTTCATGGACGAGCCGATGGCGAAGAACATGAGCTTTCAGCGGGAATATGCGGAACCCTACGACTGGGTTGCCCAGCAGTTCAAAGATTGGGCCTTTACGCTGACCACCGCC
>NZ_JACLZC010000124.1 GCF_016901735.1 Pseudoflavonifractor phocaeensis
GGCATCCCTCCTTTATCATAACTGTCTTTTCATTCGCCACAAATGAGCCGCCAGTCATGATGTAATGTTTTTTGGTGTAATCCACCCTCTATACATTACATCATGGTTCGATATGGAATTACTCTCGCCTTGCAATTCATCCTCGTGGGACAATCTCGGATAAAGGGCGGTAATGAGGTTTTGGGTGGCTTGTCTTAACATAAAATCCTCCGTTTCCGACAGCCAGCCCCACTATTCCGTGGTTTCATTGTACCACGGAACGGCGGGGGCTGTACAGCGGCAAAAGCGTTAAATTTGCTTCTTTACAGCTTTTCAATTTTCCGATTTTTATGGTATGGGTTGTCGTCCCATATTTGCAGTAGAAAAGTTCATAACTCCGTGGTATACTCTGATTTAACAAAAAAATCAGAAGTTAAAGGAGAAAACATGAAGTATACAATAGATGAATTAACCGCGGCCAAAAGGCAAATTGATTCAACTCTGCACAAGCTAAGAGAAACAGTAAAAACATTTGAATCAAAGGATAATTCCGAGCGTTATAAATCACAAATCACATTGGCAAAGAGAAGAATAAAAGCCTTTGAAATTGCAAATTATTTTATAGAGAATGAGATTAAGAATTGCTAAAGCACTTCCGATTTTCGTTCCAGCGGTCATGCTCCCTGGCATGGCCGCTTTTCCGTGCCCCGGTTCACGCCGGATAAGTCGGCTCCTGTGTAGCAGCGGCTTCCGCTTCCAGTACCCGCGCCATTTTGTCGGCGGCTGTGGTTGTGGTGTCTTTCTTGAAATAGCCGGACACGACAAGGACGGAATTGCCCATGCGGATTTCCGTCACACAGTCAGGGCGGCGGGTGGTGCGGGTGTCGTGCTGCTTGTTATCTGCCATAGGCAATACTCCTTTCAGTCGGTAATCAGTTTCTTCATGCTCTCCATTTTCCGCTTGGCGGTTTCCTGCCGGAAGTTGTCGCCGGTAAAGCGTACCGGGACGCACATGGAAAGCAGGCGGTCATAAATCCGGGAATGGGCGGTGTCCTCCGGGTTGTGCAGGTCGTCCAGCGTAAGGTTGGTCGTGACGATCAGCGGCTTGCCGCTGCGGTAACGGCTGTCAATCACATTGAACACCTGTTCCAGCCCGTATTCCGTCCCGCGTTCCATGCCGAAGTCGTCAAGGATCAGCAGCGGATAACGACAAAGGCGGGAAATGTACTCGTTGCGCCCCTCAAAGCTGGCGGCAAGGTCATTGAGGATAAGAGCAAAGTTCGTCATGCGGACGGGGATTTCTTTCTCCATGAGGGCGTTTGCGATACAGCCTGCAAGGTAGCTTTTGCCGGTGCCTACGCCGCCCCAGAACAGGCAGCCGATATTGTCTGTCCGCATATCTTCCCAATGCTCCACATACCGGCGGGCAAGCCCGGTCTGCGGGTTCCTGCCGTTGTCGTTCTCGAAAGTCCAGTCCCGCATGGTGGGGTCGGTAAAGCCCCGGCGTTTCAGTTCTTCCACGGTGTCAAGGTGTCTGCGCCGCTTTTCGGCGGCTTCCCGTTCCTCGCGGGCGGTTCTCTGGCAGTCGCACTCTGCCGGGTGGCGGTCGCGCCCGAAGATAGCGGCCTTATCCGGCGCAAAATAGGCTTCTTTCGGCTTGCGGCACTTGCCGCAGTACAGTAAACCGTCCTCGCCGGTGTAGTCCTCCGGCTCCGGGATGGTGGTCGTCATATTCTCCAAAACCGCGTTGATTTCATTCTTCATAAACTCTCGCCCTCCTTGCATGAGTAGTCTGGTATGCCCTTTTTAGGGGCTTCCTTTTTGTCGTTCCCCGCCCATATCCGCAGGGCGGCGGCATAGTTCTGGTAGCTTTTCCCGTTGGCGGCAAGGTAGCGGCTCATTTCCTCGATGAACCGTTCCAGCCTGTCAGGGTACTCTGCCTGCAACTCGTCGTATTCGGTCTGTGACAGAAAAATATTTCCATATCGGCCATAGGGCGCGGACGGCCCCCCACTCACTCCCTTTGTTTGGCTCTCTGTAAGGTTGTTTATAGTAGTTTGGTTAGGGGACGGTTTTCCGACCATCATAAGGTCGGTTTTCTGACCATCAGTAGGACGGTTTTCCGGCTCTATGAGGGGCGGACTTCCGGCCATCAGTTGGTCTGAAAACTGTACCTGTGGCACTGGCGGTACTTTGACATAAAGCCGGTTCGGTGCGGAGAAGCCGCCCCGTTCCCGTTCCAACAGCCCCGCCGTGTCCAGTTCATTAAGCGCCCCCTTGATGGTGGTGCTGCCTTTATCCAGTATTTCTGCTATCTCCGCGATGGGATAGATAATATAAATCCTGCCCTCGTCGTCCAGCCACTTGTTTTTCTGGGAGAGGGTGGAACGGTCTAACAGCAGCGAATACAGCAGCTTGGCGGTCTGTGAAATCTCCATTTTCAGCAGGAAACGGGGATACGGCAGATAGGCGGGCAGCCGCGTGTCTGCCCTGATATAATCAGCGATAGGATCACCTCCCTGTGTTCGGGTTGATTTTGGCGTATTGTCACGCATTAAAACGCCGTTTCCGGGGGAAAAGGATAAATGTATCGCGTACCCTTTGACACCCACGAAAAAAGCCTTGATTTATGCGGGTTTGAAAGGCTCTAAAGCGTGACATCTCTGCCTTTGTTTCCGCTTTCTCTCGGCGGCTTTGATTTTCTT
>NZ_JACLZC010000125.1 GCF_016901735.1 Pseudoflavonifractor phocaeensis
AAATGTGCCGGTGGCACATTTTTAGCGGAGGCCGAGCGGCTATGCCGCGAGGAGGGAAGCAAAGGCAACGGAAGGGGGGATACCCCCCTTCTGCACTTCCCCCAGGCGCGTTCACGGCTCCTTCTGCGCTGCGTAGGGGGCGGACACTGTCCGCCCCGCCTTTCCTGTGGGCACCGCCGCCCTCGGCGGGGTAATCGGATATCCTCCCACCTCGTAGGGACGACCCTTGTGGTCGCCCGCTTCCATGCAGGCACGTTGACCTTTCCTCCACCGCGTTCCACTTCTTCGACAGACTAAAGCGCCGCGGACCGTGGGTCCGCGGCGCTTGCCGGTAACAGAGGATCGATTACTGCTTAAGGGTCTCGGCCCAGGCGGCGTACTTGGCCACCTTGGCGTCGCACTCGGCCTTGTCGGCCCCGTTGGCCAGGATGTAGACCTTGACCTTGGGCTCGGTGCCGGAGGGACGGACGATGAGGCTGGTGCCGTCGGTCATCTCGTAGCGCAGCACGTTGGAGCCGGAGAGCTCCATGGTGGTCTTGCTGCCGTCGGCCACGTTGACCACAGAGCCGTCCTTGTAGTCCTTCTGCTGGGCCACGGCCACGCCGGCGATCTCCACCGGGGGCTGGGCGCGCAGGTTGGCCATCAGGTCGGCCATCTTCTTCAGGCCGTCCAGGCCGGGCATCACCAGGTTGAGGGTCTTTTCGCCATAGTAGCCGTACTTCTCATACAGCTTGAGGAGGGCGTCGTACAGGGTCATGCCCTGGCCGGCGTACCAGGCGGCCATCTCGGTCATGGCCACGGCGGCGGTGACGGCGTCCTTGTCGCGGACGTAGTCGCCCAGCATGTAGCCGTAGCTCTCCTCATAGGAGAAGATGACCTTGCCCTCGCCGGCGTTCTCCAGCTTGTCCTTCTTCTCGGCCAGGAACTTGAAGCCGGTGAAGGTGTCATAGCACTGGAGGCCGTTGACCTCGGCCACCTTGCGGGCCATCTCGGTGGTGACGATGGTTTTCAGCGCCACGGGCTTCTCGGGGAGCTTGCCGGTGCGCTTCTTGGCGCCGATCAGGTAGTCCAGCAGCAGCACGCCGGTCTGGTTGCCGGTGATGACCACATACTCGCCCTTGTCGTTCTTGACCATGATGCCCACGCGGTCGGCGTCGGGGTCGGAGCCCAGGATGAAGTCGGCGCCTTCCTTCTTGGCCAGGTCCACCGCCAGGTAGAAGCCCTCGGGGTTCTCCGGGTTGGGGGAGACCACGGTGGGGAAGTTGCCGTCAATGACCATCTGCTCGGGGACGCAGATGACGTGCTTCATGCCCAGGCGCTTGAGGGCCTCGGGGATGAGCTTGTAGCCGGTGCCGTGGAAGGGCGTGTAGATCATCTTGAAGGTGTCGGCCACCTGATCCACGGCGGCCTGGTCGTTGACCTGCGCCATCACGTTGGCCAGGAACTTCTCGTCGGTCTCCTCGCCCATGAGGGTGATGAGGCCGTCGGCCACGGCCTTGTCGTAGTCCATGGTCTTGATGTCGTCGAAGATGTCCAGCTCTTCCATCTTCTTGGCGATGGCGGAGGCGTGATGGGGGGGCAGCTGGGCGCCGTCGGACCAGTAGACCTTATAGCCGTTGTACTCCTTGGGGTTGTGGCTGGCGGTGACGTTGATGCCGGCGATGCAGCCGTACTCACGCACCGCGAAGGAGACCTCGGGGGTGGGCCGGAGGGACTCAAACATCCGGGCCTTGATGCCGTTGGCGGCCATGACGCAGGAGGCCTCCCGGGCAAACTCCTGGGAGTGGTTACGGCAGTCGTAGCACACGGCCACGCCGCGGGCCACGGCCTCGGGACCCTCGGCCAGGATGACCTCGGCGAAGGCCTGGGTGGCGTGGCGGATGACATGGCTGTTCATCTGATGCAGGCCCACGCACATGGTGCCGCGCAGACCGGCGGTGCCGAACTCCAGGGGCGCGAAGAACCGGCTTTCGATTTCCTTCTCGTCGCCGGCGATGGACTCCAGCTCCGCTTTTTCCTCGACGCTGAGGGCGGGGCTGTGGAGCCATTTCTCATAAGTATCACGATAGGACATGGGGAATGACCTCCAATTCAAACAAGAGTTACGTCAGACTCTCTGCGTACCGTGTTTATGATAGCACAAAAGTGCATCCATTTCCAGCCATTTTTTAATGGGTTTTCACCATATCGGGAAATCATTTTCATCCAACTACTTGTGGTAGCGGCTGCCGGCGCTGATTTGGAAAGCCCGGTAAAGCTGCTCCAGCACCATGACCCGGGCCAGGTGGTGGGGGAAGGTCATGGGGGACATGGAGAGGCGGAGGGCCGCCTGGGCCTTCACGGAGGGATGGAGCCCATAGGACCCGCCGATCACAAAGGCCAGGGCGCTGCTTCCGCTCCCCGCCCACTGCTCCAGCTGTCCGGCCAGGGCCTCGCTGGAAAGGGGCTTTCCCTCCACGCACAGGGCGGTGAGCAGGGCGTTTTTGGGCAGACGAGCCAGGATGGCCTTTCCCTCCTTTTCCAGGGCGGCGTCGATCTGGGCGGGGGAGGGG
>NZ_JACLZC010000126.1 GCF_016901735.1 Pseudoflavonifractor phocaeensis
AGGCCCCCCTGTGCCCGGCGGATGAGCCCCCTCCCCCGGCGGAACCGGAAGAGGCGGTTGTGTCCCTTCCCGATCTGCCGCCGGAGCCCCCCGCCTGTCTCACCGCCTTCCGCCGGCTGGAGCTGTCCAGCAAGCGGGAGCTGCTGGCCTTCTCCTCCTATGTGACCCTGGCCCTGGAGACCACCGGCCTGGTGGCCGGACGGGACCACGTCCTGGAGGTGGCCATGGAGCGCTATGAGGACGGGCGTCTCATCGGACGGTTCCAGACCCTGCTCCAGCAGAGCGCCCCCCTCTCTCCCCAGGTCACCGCCCTCACCGGACTCACCGACGCCCACCTGGAAGGGGCCCCCTCCCCCCGGGAGGCCGCGGTACGGGCGGCGGACTTTTTGGGAGACCGTCCGCTGGTGATCCATAACGCCGCCTTTGTCCTCCCCTTTCTGGAGCGCTTTCTGGGGCTTGCCCAGCTGCCGGGACCGGTGCTCTATGTGGACAGCCTCCGTCTGGCCCGGCGGGCCTGGCCGGAGTACCGCACCTATGGACTGGATTACCTGGTCCGCCGCCTGAAAATCGCCCACCAGCTGCCCTACCGGGCCAAGGGCGACGTTCTGTGCCTCTCCGCCCTCTTCCGCCTGACCCTCACCCAGCTGGGCCGCAGCGGACGGGAGACCAAGCTCAGCGGGCGCTTTCAGCCCACCCCCGGCGTCATCCCAGACCCCGCCGGTCCCCTGTGGCAGAAACGGGTGGTCTTTGCCGGGGCCCTGCCCGGCGGACTGAACGACGCCATGCAGCTGGCCGCTGACGCAGGCGCCATGCTGCGGGAGACCGTCACCGCCAAAACGGATTTCCTGGTGGTGGGTCCCTCCGCCGCCAACGGCGCCAAGGCCCGCACCGCCGGCGCCCTCAACGCCGCCGGAAAAGCTCATATCACCGTGCTGGACGAGGCCGCCTTCCTCCGCCTGGCCGGCAGGTAAACTGCGCCGCTCCGACCTCCGGGGCGGCTCTTTTTCCATCCGCAACCGCTGGTTGTCAAATCGAAACGGCCGGTTGGTGGCCGGTGGCGCCCCGTTGTGCTATACTCTGTCCATCCCAATCCACCAGGAGGTCTTTTCTTCTATGATGCTGCAAACCCGTCTCTACGAGCTGCGCCGCCAGGCCGGACTTTCCCAGGAGGAGCTGGCCAATGTGGTGGGCGTTTCCCGGCAGGCCGTCCAGAAATGGGAGTCCGGCGCGTCCCGGCCCGACATCGACAAGCTGGTCATCCTGGCCGACTACTTCGGCGTCACCCTGGACAACCTGGTCCGGGGGACGGACCCCTCCCCCTCCGCCGGCGGCTCCGAATTTGACCCGCGCCCCACCATCGTCAACCACTACTACTCCCTCTGGCACTACGAATACCGCAGCCCTCATACCCTCTTCGGCCTCCCGCTGGTCCATATCAACCTGGGGCAGGGTTTTTATCGCGCAAAGGGCATCTTCGCCGTGGGCAATCTGGCCACCGGCTTTGTGGCGCTGGGCGGTATCAGCGCCGGACTTCTCTCCGTCGGCGGGCTCTCCCTGGGTCTGCTGGCGCTGGGCGGGCTGGCCGCCGGCATCGCGGCGCTGGGCGGCGCGGCCCTGGGCCTCATCGCCCTGGGCGCGGTTGCCGTGGGCTGCCTGGCCATCGGATCGGCGGCCCTGGGTATGTGGTCGGTGGGCGTGGCTGCTTGGGCCAGCCGGGTGGCCATAGGCGTCAGCGCCTCCGCACCCCTGGCCATCGGCCAGGAGGTCAGCGGCTCCGCCACTTTCCTCACCTCCCTCCCCCACTCGGCCGCCGAGCTGCAAGCCGCCATCTCCGCCTACGCCCACGCCCCCCGGTGGATCGAGGATCTGCTCCTCTTTCTGACCCAGCATATTTCTCCCTGAGCAACAACATCCCCGGCAGCATCTCACGTTGCCGGGGATGTCAGTCTGTCGAAGAAGTGGAATGCGGTGCAGGAAACGTCAACGCGCCTGCATGGAAGCGGGCGACCACAAGGGTCGCCCCTACGATGTGGGGGTACTTCCCATGCACGAGAAGCCCTCTGCGGGTAAAGGGAAACGATGAACAGGGTTTCTTC
>NZ_JACLZC010000127.1 GCF_016901735.1 Pseudoflavonifractor phocaeensis
TAGCTTCCTGACTCCTTTATCGTAAATATCTTGATCATATTCTTGACTTTGTCAGGAAACCTTAACCTATCGATTCCTGTCGATTACACAGAATTTTCTGGGGTCTCCAAGCGCATTTGACAGAGATAGAAAGAGTTTTTTATCTCACATCTCGTCCTTGATCCTTGCGCTTTCCCTTGTTGGAAATCTGCTGCTCCTTCTGCGCCTGGCGCACCATTCTCCGTACTGCCTGCCGCTCAATATCCTCATGCAGCATACGGGAAACCGCCTTTTTGCTGTCAAACATCAGCAGTGGGCTGTACTTCTCGCCGTAAACCTGCTGTGCCCGGTTCTCCGCTTCCTGCTCCTTGTCGGGGCGGATGGCTTGTCTTGCTTCATACAGCTGCACCGGGTCGAAGCCCTGGGCCTGCTCCCGAAGCCCGGCATACTCGTTCAGGGCAGCGTCCAGCTCGGCAGAATATTTCTGTTCCTGTTTTTCCAACCGTTTCAGGCTCTGCTCCATGGCAGCGATGTCTTTAGGAAATTTATCGGCAGCATCTTCCTCGGAATATGCCAGCGACGCCAGAAGCAGATTCTTTTCCGAACGCAGTTCCTCCAAATCCTCTGTCAGAGCCGCAATCTTTGCCGCCAGTTCCCGGTGTCGGAACACATGGACAGCAGAGAGCGCCTTTTTCTCGGAAAGCAGGCTGCGGCGCTCTTTTGTCTTATCCCGAATGTCCTTTGCCAGCTGGTTGTACTGTGTGAGGGCAGGGCGCAGCGTATTCAGCGAAGTGTTCAGGCGTTCCTTGCCCTTGCGGAGATACCCCAGCTGATAGCAGAACAGCAGCAGATTTTTACGCAGATTTTCCATGGCCTCGGCAAGCGCCGGGAGGGTGGCTTTGACCGTCTGCACCAGCTTTTTGACCTGTCCTCTCAGCTCCCGGAGCAGGGCATTGTCGGCCTTGATCTGCCGGTTCAGTTCGCACCGGTCAGAAATGATGCCTTTTTTCTCCATGGCTCTGGCAACCACACCCTCATGAACCGTAGGCCGCTCCAGCAGCCCACGCTCGGCATGGCTGCGGTGGTCGATGCGTTCTTCGTGCCCGGTGCGCTCCAGATAGCGGTTTGCCACATCCGCCCATGCAGCCCGCCACAGGACAAGCTGCTCGTCGCTGTTCCAGCGTTCCGTGATGGGATTTTGCCTGCCATATTTGGTGCTTTTGGGGTACTTGGACACCCGTTCATAGCCCTGCGTCTGCGCTGCGGACGGGGCCATATACACCTTCTTTTTGCCCACTTTGTACTGGTACTGCTTCTCCCAGCCGTCGGCCTGTCCCTGTTTGAACTCAGCAGCGGTGAAGCCCCGTTCCTCGCCGTCTTTGACGCAGAGATATTCTTTCTCAGTCTTGTACTACCATTTTCCCTTTTCATCCAGTGGGCGCACCGTCAACAGGATATGGGCATGGGGATTGTGTCCGGGAGGATACGGGTCATGGATGGCAGCATCGGCGCACATTCCGTCTGCCACGAACTGCTCCTTGATGAAATCTTGCAGGAGCTGGATTTGTTCCTCTCGGCTCAGTTCTATGGGCAGCGCCGCTACAAATTCACGGGCGAGGCGGCTGTCCTTTGCGGTTTCGGTTTCCTCCACAGCGTTCCACAGGGTTTCCCGATCCAGCCACTCTGCGGGGGCGGTGGCTGGCAGAAAAACCTGCCGCCACTCAAGACCCTGTTTGCGGGTGTAGTCGTGCTGCACCCCGTCATACTCGTTGAGCATCCGGGAACAACTCAGATAGGCCGCAGCAGCCACGGCGGAGCGCCCGGCTCCACGACTGACCATCTTGACCTCCAAATGATAAATCGCCATTGTCTACCGTCCTTTCCGAAGGGCTACTGTGAAACGCAGCAGCCCTTCTTCCGTACTCGATTACAACAGGTACGTCGTGAAATGCGACGTACCACCAGCAGGGGTGGAGCGAATCGTCCCACCCCTGTATCTGTGTCAAGCTGCCGGTGGCAGGTTGACGCAGGCAGGCGGCGGGATGGGGTGGCAATATACCACCCCATGAACAGGGGCTTCCAAAACGGAAACCCCTGCGCCGACTGC
>NZ_JACLZC010000128.1 GCF_016901735.1 Pseudoflavonifractor phocaeensis
GCCCTCCCCCAAGGTGGCCCCCGGTCAGCCCATGCTGGAGCAGATCTCCCAAAAGGACCTCCTCCTCCACTACCCCTACGAGAGCATGGACCCCTTCCTGCGGCTCCTCCGGGAGTCGGCCCGGGACCCCAACGTGGTCTCCATGAAGATCACCATTTACCGCCTGTCCAGCAAGTCCCGCATCGTGGACTACCTCTGCCAGGCCGCCGAGAACGGCAAGGACGTCACCGTCCTCATGGAGCTCAAGGCCCGGTTCGACGAGCAGAACAACATCGAGTGGGCCCAGCGGCTGGAGGAGGCCGGCTGCCACCTGCTCTACGGCTTCGAGGACCTGAAGGTCCACTCCAAGCTGTGCCTCATCACCCGCATCACCCCCGACGGGGTGGAGCGCTTCACCCAGGTGGGCACCGGCAATTATAACGAAAAGACCTCCGCCCAGTATACCGACTTCTCCCTCATGACGGCCGACCGGGAGATCGGCGAGGACGCCGACCTCTTCTTCAAAAATATGGCCCTGGCCAATCCGGAGGGGGAGTACCGGGCTTTGTGGGTGGCCCCCAACTCCTTCAAGAGCCGGATCATGGAGCTGCTGGACCGGGAGATCCAGAAGGCGGAGAACGGCCAGCCCTGCCGGGTGCGGATGAAGCTCAACTCCCTTTCCGACCGCACCCTCATCGACAAGCTCAGCCAGGCCTCCCAGGCCGGGGTGCCCATCGACCTCATCGTCCGGGGCATCTGCTGCCTGGTCCCCGGCCGGAAGGGCTGCACCGAGCACATCCGGGTCCGCTCCATCGTGGGGCGCTTCCTGGAGCACAGCCGGGTCTACTCCTTCGGCGTGGGGAAGGATGAGGTGCTCTACATCGGCTCGGCCGATCTGATGACACGCAACATGAGCAAGCGGGTGGAGGTGGCCTGCCCCGTCCGCGACCCGGAGGCGGCCCGCCGCATCCACCATGTGCTGGACCTCCAACTCAGCGACAACGTCCGGGCCAGAGTGCTGGACCAGGACGGCGTCCCCGTCCCCGTGCCGGCGGAAAAGGACGCCCCCCGGGTGGACGCCCAGCAGACCCTGATGGAGGAGGCCCTCCGGCCCTGAATGAATTTTTTTAGGAGGTTGTTCCCATGCCCGTATCCAAAGCCATCGTTCTCTACTACGCCGCCGGCGACGAAGCCCAGATCGCCCACGCCAAGGGGGTGTTCATCCGCTCCGGCGTGCGCATCCGCATGGTCGACGCCAGCCAGCTGGGCCAGGCGGTGGGCTCCTTCGCCGGAGTGGAGGTGCCCCAGCCTGAGGTTCAGGACCATCCCCCGGTGGAGGAGAGCATGATGGTCTTTATCAACATGGCCATGCCCAAGCTCTACGCCGTCCTCACCGCCCTGGATAAGGCCGGCGTCCCCCGCAGCGTGTTTAAGTCGGTCCTCACCGCCGAAAACGCCCGCTGGTCCTTCTATCAGCTCTACGACGAGCTGAAAAAGGAGCGGGAGGGCATGGAGTCCAAGCCCCAGTAAACAGAAAAATCCCCGGATTTCACAGGAAATCCGGGGATTTTTTATGCCGGTCAGGAGAGGCCCCCCACGGCGGTCCGGGCGGCGGAGGCGTCGGCGGGCACCAGGAGGAGAACGGTGTTTTCCCGCCTTTCCAAAATGGCGTTGTCCAGCTTGCCCACCTCGTCGGGCTGGTAGTTCTCCAGCGCCGCCTTCTGGTCCGCCACCCGCTGCTCCAGGGCGGTGAGGGCGGCCTGAGCGGCCTCCTCGTCCGCAAGGACCAGAATGGCCAGTTCCTCCGCGCCGGCGGTGAGGGTGGTATACACCGCGCAGTCCGTTACCGTGGCGCCGTCGATCTGGTAGAGGGTGCCGCAGGCCAGAGACTGGTCGATTTCCTCCATCGGCTCGCTGAAGGCGCCGCTGTCCAGAAGGGTCTGGGCGTCGCCGGTCTGGAAGGGACGGGCGGAGGCGGTTTGGGCGCAGCCGCTGAGCAGCAGGCACAGTGCCACCGCCGCGGGCGCAAGACGAGTGAGCAGTTCACGCATGATAAAATACCCCTTTCTCAAAATCCAAACAA
>NZ_JACLZC010000129.1 GCF_016901735.1 Pseudoflavonifractor phocaeensis
CACCGTCCGCTCTCTACCAGAATCCGATTGACGGTAGCCGGGGTCAACAGCGTTTCATCGCTGATAGCGGTGATGATGTCCGGCAGGGCCTGATAATCGTTGGCAATCTCCATCGTCCGCATTTCCCGTTCCATGTGGCTGATCCCGGACTGCTGGATGTGAATATCGGCAGTCTGGGACACCAGACGGGTTTTGGGGATATGGGGCATTTCCTGAAAGGCTTTGACGCAGTTCTTCACCAGCTGCTCTGTGTCAATGCTCACCCGGTAGGCGGTTTTCTGCTTGATCTTGCTCCACAGCTCCAGGAACTCCGGGGAGAGCATGACCTGTTTGTTGAGCCGTACCACCACATCACGGGAAGCATCCCGCACCGGGGGCTTCCGGTCGGCATTGGCAATAATCTGTTCAAAACGCTCTCTGGCAGCTTCATATTTTTTCGGCAGGTCAAGGGTTCCGTTCTTCAAAGCGTTCTTCATGGTATCCTTGACCTTGCCGGTGCTGGTGATATATCCCTTCTGCTCAAAATGCTCCAGCAGCTCCGTAGCTTCCTCGTGGGTGACGGTGTGCTCCTCTACCACGGTTTCCGTATAAGTGGTTCCGGCCAGGGATTCCACTGCCACAGGCTGGGCTTTTTCCACGATTTCCTGTACCACTTCTTTGACAGGCTCCAGCGCCTTGGGCAGCTCGATTTCCCTGGGCTTGATTGCAGCAGCCACCTGACCAGCCTCGTCAATCACACCAGCGGTTGTCAGAGCCTCCACCACCGCCTGGGCCTGTTCGGTCGTTACCTGCTTCTCCACGTCCCGACGGGCCTCATAGACCATGCCGGAAAACAGACTGAGCTGAAGCACACCAAACTTGACGCCGGTTTCGTCCTCGATCTCTTTCTGGAGGGTGGAAGCAAACTCGGAAAAGCTCTCGTTGGCCATGACGTGAAGGACATTGATATTCTTGTCCTCGATGCGTTCACCGTCCTGGTTCACGCACAGGCGCAGGCCACGGCCCACCTTCTGGCGGCAGGTAAAGGTGGACTTCTGCTCGATCAGGGTGCAGACCTGGAACACGTTGGGGTTGTCCCAGCCTTCCCGCAGGGCCGAGTGGGAGAAAATAAACCGCAGCGGACACTCAAAGCTGAGAAGCCACTCCTTGTCCCGCATGATGGTGTTGTAGGTATCATCGTCGGCCTGGGTGTCGCCCTTGGTGTCCTTCAGGCGTCCCTTCTTGTCCTGGGAGAAGTAGCCGTTATGTACCTTGCTCACATCTGTGGTGAATCGCTCTCGGAGTAGCGCATACTTGGGCTTTGCGATCAGCTCCTGATAGCACTCCTCAAACATAGTGGCGTAGATGCCGGGTGTGCCATCCTCGTGGCGGTACTTGTCCACCTTATCGATGAAGAACAGGGACAGCACCTTGATCCCCTTGTCCAGATACCGCAGCTCTTTGTCAAGGTGGGTTTCGATGGTGCGCCGGATTTGCGCCTTCTTGACGATGTTCTCGTCCACGTCTCCAATGGCCTTGCCCAGATTGACCTCCTGGGTATTGCCAAACTCGATATGTTCAAAATCGGGAGTGCAGTCAATTCCGGTAACGGTGTAGCCTTCGTACAGTTCCCGCCCGCCGGACAGCAGGAACAAATCGTCACCAGGCTTGACAGTCATGGCCTTGCGGGTCACGGCTCCGGTCTTGCCCTTCACATCCAGTTCCACTCTGGCCTTAAAGCCTTTGTCGTTGCTGACGGAAAGCAGCCGCACATAGGCTTGATTGAAGCCACCGGCAACCTGATTGGAGGATACGGCGATCTGCTTGACCAGCCCCATCTGGTAGGCGTCTACCGGAGTCAGGCGGTAAAGCAGATTGATTTTTTCCCGGTGGGTAGCGGAGTACCGCAGCACACACAGGGGATTGAGCGTGGCAATGGCTTCCTTGGCCTTTGGTGTATTGTCTACACTCTGGGGTTCGTCGATGATGAC
>NZ_JACLZC010000130.1 GCF_016901735.1 Pseudoflavonifractor phocaeensis
AGTTGAAAAACTTCTGAAAAAAGTACTTGACAAGCGAAAAAGAGTGTGCTAAAATATAGCGCACTGCTGGTCGAAAGGCCGGAGCGTGTACCTTGTAAATTAAACAACGTGAAAGAAACACGAAGCACCAGAAGGACGAAAAGTTGTCCTTCATGAGTTCAAGTGGACTTGTGAAGGGGCGACTGTCTAAATTTCTTTGAAGCTATGAATTAGGCTTCAATAAAGTGATTTGAAGAGCCGGAAGGTTCTTTAGATACCATTTTATTGAGAGTTTGATCCTGGCTCAGGATGAACGCTGGCGGCGTGCTTAACACATGCAAGTCGAACGGAGCGCTTTTGACGGAGTTTTCGGACAACTGATAAAGTTGCTTAGTGGCGGACGGGTGAGTAACGCGTGAGGAACCTGCCTTGGAGTGGGGAATAACAGCCCGAAAGGGTTGCTAATACCGCATGATGCAGTTGGGTCGCATGGCTCTGACTGCCAAAGATTTATCGCTCTGAGATGGCCTCGCGTCTGATTAGCTGGTTGGCGGGGTAACGGCCCACCAAGGCGACGATCAGTAGCCGGACTGAGAGGTTGGCCGGCCACATTGGGACTGAGACACGGCCCAGACTCCTACGGGAGGCAGCAGTGGGGAATATTGGGCAATGGGCGCAAGCCTGACCCAGCAACGCCGCGTGAAGGATGAAGGCCCTCGGGTTGTAAACTTCTTTTGACAGGGACGAACATAATGACGGTACCTGTCGAATAAGCCACGGCTAACTACGTGCCAGCAGCCGCGGTAATACGTAGGTGGCAAGCGTTATCCGGATTTACTGGGTGTAAAGGGCGTGTAGGCGGGACTGCAAGTCAGATGTGAAACCCACGGGCTCAACCTGTGGCCTGCATTTGAAACTGTAGTTCTTGAGTGCTGGAGAGGCAATCGGAATTCCGTGTGTAGCGGTGAAATGCGTAGATATACGGAGGAACACCAGTGGCGAAGGCGGATTGCTGGACAGTAACTGACGCTGAGGCGCGAAAGCGTGGGGAGCAAACAGGATTAGATACCCTGGTAGTCCACGCCGTAAACGATGGATACTAGGTGTGGGGGGACTGACCCCCTCCGTGCCGCAGTTAACACAATAAGTATCCCACCTGGGGAGTACGATCGCAAGGTTGAAACTCAAAGGAATTGACGGGGGCCCGCACAAGCGGTGGAGTATGTGGTTTAATTCGAAGCAACGCGAAGAACCTTACCAGGACTTGACATCCAACTAACGAAGTAGAGATACATTAGGTGCCCTTCGGGGAAAGTTGAGACAGGTGGTGCATGGTTGTCGTCAGCTCGTGTCGTGAGATGTTGGGTTAAGTCCCGCAACGAGCGCAACCCTTATTGTTAGTTGCTACGCAAGAGCACTCTAGCGAGACTGCCGTTGACAAAACGGAGGAAGGTGGGGACGACGTCAAATCATCATGCCCCTTATGTCCTGGGCCACACACGTACTACAATGGTGGTTAACAGAGGGAAGCAATACCGCGAGGTGGAGCAAATCCCTAAAAGCCATCCCAGTTCGGATTGCAGGCTGAAACCCGCCTGTATGAAGTTGGAATCGCTAGTAATCGCGGATCAGCATGCCGCGGTGAATACGTTCCCGGGCCTTGTACACACCGCCCGTCACACCATGAGAGTCGGGAACACCCGAAGTCCGTAGCCTAACCGCAAGGAGGGCGCGGCCGAAGGTGGGTTCGATAATTGGGGTGAAGTCGTAACAAGGTAGCCGTATCGGAAGGTGCGGCTGGATCACCTCCTTTCTAAGGAGACTTCAA